>JBHIER010000197.1:0-6561 GCA_046760705.1 bacterium | reverse complement strand
TCCGAAAGCGTCGATCTCATTTTTGGAGACCAATTGGAGGAAGACGTTCCCTCGAACAAGCAGAGAATAGGTTCCTTTACGTACGAGCCCTAAAGATGATAGAAAGTATGGATATTTACGCCAATCCTCGGAAACCAGCTTCCCTGTTCTTGAAGCGAGCTCGTTTGAGGCCAGATACACATCTTGAAGCTCTATGGGAATGGTTCTCTGTTCTTCACGACCTTTCCCAATCTTCTTAACAGTCTCCCGTAAATTTTTGTAAATGCGGTCGGTAAGGCGCCTCTGAACATATTCGCTCAAATGTGGATTGAGTTCTACCTGGATTCTTTTAGCTACTGTATTGATCAAATTCCTTCCCAGAGCATCCAGGTTTGACGCGTCACTGAGCGAGCATCGCCAGGTGAGGTATTTCAGATATCCCAACCTCTGCATGGATCGGTTTGTGTGGTCGAAGACTCTGAGGGTAGTCATCAAAATCCTCCGTGGACGCTGACTCTTGGCCTCACATCCATCAGAAAGGCTCTGTCCACTTCGGTGTTGGATACCAAAGCCTGCCCTACATCCAGCGATCTAAGGAGTTCAATTTATAAAAAATAACATTGGAGAGCAAGTCTTTTTATGCCTCAGACCTCGGGTCGAATTTGCGCCAACTTTAAAGACCTCTTTTGGAACATCACTTAAGTGACTTTCCTTAATGACCTCCTTAAGAATTTTACCCACCTTCTCTTTTTCAATCTCTAAATATTCAAGTTTTGTTAAGTCATCAAGATCTCCGCCGATAGGTTTTTCAACTCCATCTCTAAAAACCGTTGAAGTCCTTCCTTTATAATCTGATCTTTTGGTATACCCAATTCTTTTTCGACTTTTTCCAAGGAGATTGCCATGAGATGCCTCCTCTCTTTTTGCACGAACCTAATCAAGTGGGTGATCTTCGTGAAATCGCTTCAAGCGGTAATCGAGCACGTCGAACCTATCTTCTCCAGTAAGGGAGACGCAGGCCCGCAAGCCTTCCGCCCTTATGCTACCAGTGATGTTCAGGGTAGTGGCACTCACTCCATAATAGATCATCTCCCTCAAAAGCTCGACCCCTGAAAATCCTGGATAAGAGAAGGTGAAATAGAAACCATCGGCCAGGGGTCTGTCCAAGTCCCAATCATACACCAACTTAAATCCATGAGCCGTGAAAGCTTTCTTCATATGATTCGCCCTTCTGCCATACTCCCTCAAAGGCTTCACAAAATCGTATTCTCCCGAACTGGCCGCCTCAAACAGGGCTGCCAGCGCATGCTGCGGCCCCTGAGGAACACTGGAGGTGGTGGGATACATCCCTCCCTGGACAAAGGCTTCGCCGATGCGCCTGGTCCCAAAATACTCCTCAAGACCCTCATACTCTTTACGAATGAATTTCGGCGAGATGATGGTCACGGCCGCCCGCTGCCCGGCGTAGCTGAAGATCTTCGAAGCACTGATCAAGACAAAGGAGTTGTCCGCATAATGGGCAATGGTCGGGGGGTAGGGCTCCTGCCCCGGTCTGCTGTAATCCTGGCGAAAGTCCATACAGAGGTAAGCCACATCCTCAATAGCTACCACTTCATACTCATTGAACAACTCACCCATATCCTTCAACTCCTCATCGGTGAAGACAATCCATGTCGGATTATTGGGGCTGGACCACAGCACCCCACCGACGTCGCCCTTCGCCAGTCTCTGCCGCAAGACAGCGATAAGTTTCGGTCCCCGCATCTGGTAGAAATCGATGGAGTCGGTCTCCAAACCCAGGAATCGGGCCTGGCTCTTGTTCACGGAAAATCCGGGGTCGATGTGCAGGATGGTGTTTCTCCTTCTGTCCAGGCGGCCGGCAATGGCCTGGCTCAGAAACCCTCCCTGCATATTTCCGACGGTGGGTATGCAGCACTCAGGTCCAACATCGAGGTTGAGAAACTTCTTGACGAACTCCGCCGTTGCCTTTTTCAACCGGGGAATCCCGTCAAAAGGGGCATATCTTGAGGCCACCCCCTCTTTTGTCAGAGCGTAAATTTCGGCGTTGATACCGATGTTTGAGGCGGGCAGACCGGGGATCCCAAATTCCAGGCGGATGAATTCGGTACCCAGCTCCCTCTCGATCTTGTTCACCACCCGATTCATCTCCCTGATCGAGGCGCGGCTTAAGTCGACACGGCTCTCCTCGATTATGTTGTCTACCGTACCACGGCTAAAAGGGACATCGTCATTCATCTCATTCTCCCTTCCCGGATTCGACAATACCAATTATCTCTTCACTCGTGAGAATCTTCTGCGACGCCTTGGCCGCATTGAATATGCGCTCCACCAAATCGGGGGTCGGTTCAATTCCTCTCTTCTGAAGCCAATAGATCACATTGGACTCACCGCTCATGGGACCGATCTCAACCTTCTGTTGGAGTCCAAACATCCCGGCCGGCACAGCAGAATAAATTCGATCTGCCAGCCAGGCATCCCCCTTCTTTTCGGCTTTGATAACCGCCGCAGCATGAACTCCTGTTCCAGTTCGAAAAGCATCTTCCCCGATGAGCGGATAATTTTCGGGAATGGGAACCTTACAGGTTGCCGAGACCAATTTACAATATTCGGGCAATCGGGTCAAATCCTGATCTATCCAGCCCAGCAATTTCAGATTGACCAAAAGGATATCCATCGGCGTATTGCCCACTCTCTCGCCGATGCCCAGGGCCGTGGCGTGCACCCGGTCGGCTCCGGCGGCGATAGCGGCTATGGTGTTGGGCACCGACAGTCCCCTGTCCCGGTGGCCGTGCCAGTCGATCTTCACATCTTCTCCGGTTTTGGCCACCACTTCTCGGACAAAACCGATCAACTTCTTCACTCCCTCGGCTATGGCATGACCCACCGTATCACACACACAGATGCGGCGCGCCCCGCACTCGATGGCCGTGGTGTACAGCTTGCGAATCGTCTCCGGGGCAGAACGAGTGGTATCTTCGGTGACATACATCACCGATAGTCCATGACTGATGGCATAGCCCACCGCCTCCTCGGTGTGTTTGAGCATCCCATCCAGGGTCCAACCCTCAGCATACTGGCGGATGGGACTGGAGCCGATGAAAACAGAGGCCTCAATGGGAATAGCGGCCCTTTGGGAAATATCGATTATCGGATCGATGTCCACCTTCAGCGTCCTGGCAGCGCAGTTAGGTTTGATCTTAAGTTTGGCGTCAACGATCTCCTTAGCCAAAGAATAGACATCTTCCTGAGCCCTGGGCCCGGCACCCGGCAGCCCGATGTCCACCCCCTGAATCCCTAAATCGTCCATGAGGTGTAAAATCTGAATCTTTTCCTCGATCTTGGGGTCTGTTACCGACGGAGACTGAATCCCGTCCCTTAGAGTCTCATCGTCAAACTCGATCGCCTTTTCCTGGACACGCTCCTCTGTCCCCTGGTTCCAGTCGTAAATTAACTCTTTTTCATTCAGTTCTTTCATCTTCCCACTTTCGTGAGCAGTTCCTCCCACTCTTCATCCACATTTTTTTGAATGATCTCGATCTCCCTCTTGCCCAGGTGTCTGAACCGCCCCTGGAGTTTCAGATACTCAACCACTGGGATACCTTCGGGTTCTTTATTTAGGGTATATTTTCTCCCGTCCTCCACCTCATACAGTGGAAACATCCTCGTCTCCACCGCCAGTCTGGCCAATTTGATCGAAATCTCCGAGGGTGTCTTCCATCCGCTGGGACAGGGGGAGAAGATGTGGACAAAGCGGGCACCTTTCATCTTTTTGGCCTTTTGCAGCTTGCCAATGAAATCCTCTGGAAAGGCAACACTGGCAGTGGCCGCATAAGGGATTTTGTGAGCAGCCAATATTTCGACCATATTCTTTTTGGGCCGGTCCTTGGGCTGCTCCACCGGTGTAGTCCCCGTCCACGCACCCCAGGGGGTAGCTGAGCTTCGCTGAATGCCCGTGTTCATGTAAGCCTCGTTGTCATAGCAGACGTATAAAATGTCCTCATTTCTCTCCACCGCCCCTGACAGAGCCCCAAATCCAATGTCAAATGTGGCCCCATCGCCTCCCCAGGCCAGCACAGTCACATCCTTTACGCCGCGCGCCTCCAATCCTGCTCTAACTCCTACGGCGGCTGAGGCGGTGGTTTCAAAAGCGGTGTGTAGCAGGGGAACTCTCGACGATGAATGAGGAAACATGCCGTCAACCACAGCCGCGCAACAGGCAGGGATGACCAAAATGGTGCGTTTGCCCAAAGCCTTTAGGGCCAACCGAAGAGAAAGAGTCTCCCCGCATCCAGGGCAGGCGGTGTGCCCGGATGAGAGCAGCTCCTCCGCCGGTACTCTGTGATCTATCGCTTTAAATCCAACCAAATGATGTCCTCCGGTTGGTCATGTCGGGCCACATAATCGAAAGCCTCTTCGATCACATTCTCGGTCACATCTCTGCCACCTAAACCGGCAATAAAGCCGAAAAGCAGCGGGCGCTCGGGCTCATTACACAGCGCCGACTTGATCTCCTGGTAAAAAATGCCCGAATGGCCGAAAGAGATGTTTCTATCGATGACGCCTACTTTGCTGGTGGGTTTGAAAAGATCTCGTATCTCTTCAGTCGGGAAGGGTCGAAACATCCGAATCTTTACCAGCCCCACTTTTTCGCCCTTATCCCGCAATCGATCCACCACCCCCCGGGTGGTCCCAACCACAGTGCCTGAAGCCACCAAAATTGCATCTGCATCCTCAGTTCGATAGGACTCCACCAGACCGTATTTCCGACCGAAAGTTCGAGCAAACTCCTCATCAGCCTTCTTAGCCACCTCTCTGGCTTGCTCCATGGCCTGTTGAATTTTATACCTCATCTCCAAATAGAGCTGAGGAGTCGTGCCGCCGTAAAAAGTATGGGGATCATCCACATCCAAAATGTATTCCGCCTCCCGTGGGGGCAGATACTGATCGACAAGCTCAATATCCGGCAGATCGACAGGCTCCACGGTGTGGGAGAGGAAGAAACCGTCCATAAGGATCATGCTCGGCAGCAAAATCTCTTCGGAGATTTTATATGCCTGGATCACTGAGTCAAGAACCTCCTGGTTGCTTTCGCAATAGAATTGGAGCCAGCCGGTATCCCTTTGAGACAAACTATCGTTCTGATCGCACCAGATGGTCCAGGGGGCGGCCATGGCTCTGTTGATATTGGCCAGCACAATGGGCAATCTGGCTCCTGCGGCCCAGTGCAGAAGTTCGTGCATGAGGGCCAAACCCTGGGCGCTGGTGGCGGTAAATGCGCGGGCACCAGCAGCCGATGCGCCAACACAACCGGCCATGGCCGAATGCTCAGACTCCACCTTGATAAACCGAGCACTCAACTCACCTGTGGCGCACCATTGCGACAACTTCTCCACCACGCTCGTCTGTGGCGTAATGGGATAAGCTGCAATCACCTCAACTCTGGCCAGCTTGACAGCATGCGAAACTGTATGGTTTCCTGTCATTATTTTCTTCACAAGGTGATGGTCTCCTTTGCATTAGCCACATCTCCTAAGTGTTTACCAGGCGTAAACCAGTTCCAGCATATTATCAATCCTGGCCGAGCCCTCATCAACAACCCTATGCTTCTCGGTCATTCTCAAATCTTCAATTCGATAGAAATTTACTCTCTCCTCGGAGTCCAAAGCTACCACCGGAATCCAATTCAATTTTTTGGCCCAGAATGGCAACTCCTCAACCGTGGATTTCTTCAAATAAAAAGGCAGCCGTCCTCTTTTGCACTCTCCCAACAGTCACTGTGGGCGGAGAAGATATCCTGAGGCAATCGGCCTTCAAACTCATACAAGAGGCTGGTCTTTCCAATCTTCCTCTGTCCCAGCAGCAAAAACCATTTTACCGCCCCTTTTCTCAATCTTTCGACCGCATTCAGCAATCTTTTCAACTCCTCCCCACGATTGAAAAAAGCTTCAGATCTGACTGGATTTGAACTTTTAAAACTCATAAGGATCTCAATCTCTCATGGTTCAGAAGTTGTAACAAACCTGTTGGTCAACAACTTTGTTACAACAATATAACCTTTTGGCTCTCCAAAATCAATCATCTTCTTAGAACTCTGGTTCGCAATCT
This sequence comes from bacterium, assembly GCA_046760705.1. GTDB lineage: Bacteria > JBHIER01 > JBHIER01. The sequence goes on along the minus strand of JBHIER010000197.1, from coordinate 456 downwards.
CCTGCTCACCACCACCTGTCATTCCGATCACTACCACCTGTCATTCCGAACGTGTTTCGGAATCTCCTCATCTGGAGATTCCTGCTAAGCTCTCACCCGCATAGTTTAAGCAAGTAAACACGCGTGAATGACAGGTTCGGACAGAGGCTATTTAATCATAAAAATCTTTTCCCAAAGACTTCGACACCCGACAGGATTGAAGACGAAGTTTTGATTCCAGAAGGCAGAGCCTGTTTATCCCTCTTTTCTCTGCCTCATTTTCCCTTGAATTCCGGCTTCCTCTTCGCCAGAAACGCCTTCGTCCCCTCAGCTTTATCTTCGGTGGTGCAAACCGCCCCAAATTGTAGAGATTCAAAGGTGCAGCCTGCCTTCAAATCTGTCTCCAATCCGACATTGACGCATTTTTTGATCAACCCAATGGCGATGGGGGCTTTGTTACTGATCTCTTGGGCCAAC
>JBHIER010000196.1:0-6604 GCA_046760705.1 bacterium | reverse complement strand
CTGGTTTCTGCCCCTGATGGTGGCTGCCGGAGGGATCGTCGCCTCCATCGTCGGCGCGTTCTTCGTCAGGGTGGGCGAGAAGCCGGAGATGGAGGCACTTCTATCGGCTCTGCGCCGGGGAATCTTCGCCGCCTCGATTTTGACGGCCGCTTTTTCCCTTCTGGCCGTTGTTCTTCTGAAGGCGAGCATGGGCTTATTTTGGGCCATCCTGGCCGGTTTGGGGGCCGGCATCTTGATCGGAGAGAGCACCAACTACTTCACATCGTACGCTTATAAGCCGACGCGCAGGATGTCGGAAGCCTCTCAAACCGGGGCCGGCACAACGATCGTGGCCGGATTTGCCAACGGTCTGAAGTCCACCCTGCTGCCCATTCTCCTTGTGGTCGCCGCCATCTGGGTGGCCCATCACTTCGCCGATATTTACGGGGTGGCCATCGCCGGTATCGGTATGCTCTCTACCCTGGGCATCACCTTAGCCACCGATGCCTACGGCCCAGTGGCCGACAATTCGGGTGGCATCGTCGAGATGTCGGGCCTGCCGCCGGAGATCCGGGAGCGGACCGACGCCCTCGATTCTCTGGGAAATACGACGGCCGCCACGGGCAAGGGGTTCGCCATCGGGGCAGCGGGCCTGACGGCCCTGGCCCTGATGCTCTCCTATTCGCAGGCAGCCGGATTGAAGCCGAGCGAAATAAGCCTCCTGGATGCCAGAGTCATCATCGGACTCTTCTTGGGCGCTATGCTGCCAGCCGTCTTCTGCGCCCTCACCCTGACGGCCGTGGGCAGAACCTCCTTTACCATCATCAACGAGGTCCGACGCCAGTTCCGGGAGATTCCAGGCCTGATGGAGGGGGAGGCGCGGCCCGAATACAAGCGGTGCGTCGATATCTGTACCAAAGACGCCCTCAAAGAGATGCTCGCTCCAGGACTGATGACGGTTGCCGCTCCCATCGTTGTCGGGTTTGCCCTGGGGCCCCTGGCCCTGGGGGGATTTTTAGTCGGGGCCATCGTCACCGGATTCATTCTGGCCGTCACTATGGCCAACGCCGGCGGCTCGTGGGACAACGCAAAGAAATGGATTGAAAAGGGAAACTACGGAGGAAAAGGGTCGCAGGCCCATAAGGCGAGTGTCGTCGGAGATACGGTCGGCGATCCCATGAAGGATACCTCGGGACCGTCCCTCAACATCATGATCAAGCTGATGTCGATCATCGCCCTGGTCCTGGCCCCGCTGTTTCTCAAATGAGGCGCAGACACTAGCCTGCTTCATAAGGCGAGATCTTGAAACCTGTTCCTGACAGAGCTTGCCCCTGACTCCGTTCAGGGGTTCAGGAATTCGAAACAGATCAAAGCTGAATTGCTTTAGGCAAGGGTTTTTTGCTTTGGAGCATTGGGATTTTGGTAGTTGGAATTTGTTTTGGATTTTGGATTTTCTTCCTAAAAAGGAGGTGAGAGATTGAAAATCTATGAGGAGACCATCGTCATAGACGGCTCTCTGGAGAACGAAGGGATAGAGGCAGAGGTCAAGAAGATCGAAGGCCTCATTCAGGCCCACGGAGGCACGATCTCCGATATCAATCGATGGGGTCGGAGAAAACTGGCCTATCCCATCCGCAGGAAGGGTCAGGGGTATTACGTGGTCGTCCGATTTGAGGCCGAGGGCTCATCCGTAGCCGAGCTTGAACGCGAGCTTGAACTGGACGAGACCGTTTTGAGGTATCTGAACATCGCTGTGAAGCAGGAGCCGACCGAGGAGAAGGGAAGATGAGACCTCGCGGCCCCGATTTGGCCCTTGAGCTCTTCGAGAAGGGTGACCGGTCGGGAGGAGAAAGCCTGAACCCGTATATAAGGGGGGAACAGTGAACAGATCAAAGGGGATTAAGAACAAGAGAACGGCTGTGTTTAGAGAGAGAAGGGGATTCCAAGAGAGGAGGGGGCGCCGAAAGCCCTGTCGATTCTGCGCTGACAGGATTGAGCACATTGACTACAAGGACGACCGCCGTCTGCGGGGGTTCATCACCGACAGGGGGAAGATCATCCCCAGACGGATCACCGGAACGTGCGCCAGACACCAGAGGCAGTTGACCACGGCGATCAAGCGAGCCCGCCATCTGGCTCTCCTGCCGTATGTGGCTGAGACATACCATTAAGGTGGGGTTGAGAGGAGGAAGCATGAAGATCATCCTGAGAGAAGATGTTCCTTCTTTGGGAACCAGAGGCCAGATCGTAGATGTGGCCGCAGGCTATGCCCGCAACTTTCTCGTCCCAAGAAAACTGGGCTATCCGGCCACGCCATCGAACCGGAAGATCTACGAGGAGGAGCAGAAGCAGAAGCGGATGAGGGCCAACAAAGAGAGGCGGTCGGCCGAAAAGATGGCCCGTGATCTGGGCAAGATCTCCTGCACGGCGACCGTGCCGGTGGGAGAAGAAGACAGAGTTTTCGGTTCGGTCACCGCTCAGACCATAGCCGAGCTGCTGAAAGAGAAGGGGTTCGACATCGACAGGCGGAAGATTGTGCTGGAGGAACCCTTGAAGGCCCTGGGAATTTACACCATACCGGTTAAGCTCCACCCGGAGGTTGAGGCTGGAGTGAAGGTATGGGTGGTGAAGCAATAGTCCGTCCGCCGTCAACTTCCCCTGTCTTCCCATGCCGGCTGAATGGATGACACCTTCTCCTCTCTCTGCGGCCAAGACCACCTCGCAGGTGGCCCAGGTCGCAACTTGCTGCAAGGCTGAGCTCCGCAGGCATGTGGCCCGACTGAAAAGTGGGATGATTGCAGACATGTACGGGTGAGAGGCTAATGAAGATCGTAGTCATCATACCGGCGTACAATGAGGAGCGGAATATTGGAGGCGTCCTTCGAGAGGTTCGGGCAGCCCAACCCTCCGCCCACGTGGTCGTGGTCAACGACGGCTCCACCGACGACACCAAGGGTGTGGCCGAAAGGGAGGGGGCGACCGTTCTGGAGTTGCCCATCAATCTGGGGATCGGGGGAGCGGTTCAGACTGGCTTTCTGTATGCCGATTCTCAAAATTACGATATTGCCATTCAGATAGACGGCGATGGTCAACACGTCCCCTCCTACATTGGGGATTTGATTGAGCCCATCGGCCAAGGAAAGGCCGATGTTGTCATAGGATCACGATTTCTTGACCGGGGGGGACTCAAATCCACCTTCTTTCGCCGCGTAGGGATTTACGCCTTCTCCCTTCTCAACTCAATTTTGATCGGTCAGAAGATCACAGATAACACCTCGGGATTTCGAGCTTACAACAGGAGAGCAATACGATTTCTGTCAACCAATTACCCGTACGACTATCCAGAGCCGGAGGCTGTTATCCTTTTGGGCAGGAACAATTTCAAGATCGCGGAGGTGCCGGTGAGGATGCGGGAGAGAGAACACGGCAGGTCTTCAATCACCCGATTTCGAACAGTCTATTATATGGTGAAGGTGGTGCTGGCCTCATGTATTGATGTCTTTCGAAAACCGGTTCAGAAGAGAGGTGGTGATGGTGCTTAAGATCCAGATATTCGCAGCCGTGGCCGGGGGGCTCTTGCTCCTGTTCGTGTTGGAGCTCATCAGGCGGCGCAGGTTCCGCGAGGAGTACTCCATTCTGTGGCTCCTTTCGGCTATCGTTCTGATTATCTTTTCGCTCTGGAGAAACCTGCTGGAGATGGTCGCGAAATGGATGGGAATCGATTATGCCCCGGCGGTTCTCCTGCCTCTCATCGTCTTTCTGGGTGTGGCCATCTTTCTCCATTTCTCTGTGGTCATAACAAAGCTTTCGGATCAGAACAAGGCTCTGGCTCAGGAGCTGGCTCTGCTGAAGGAGAGGATGAAGGAGATCGGATCAAGGGCTACTGAAAAGAGAGATGAGTAGATCAGGCGATCAGAATATCAGTGGGCAGCGGATCGGAAATATCAGGACAAACCACGCTCCGAGGAGACGATGCCTGGTATGCTGATAATCTGACATCCTGCCTACTGATTTACTGATGCGCTGATATGCTTTGTAACAACGCAATAGGAGAGGGTTATGAGATATCTCATCCTCATATTTGCCAGTAATCTGCTGTTGGTGTCCGGCCAATTGATGTGGAAGTGTGGGCTGAAGAGAATGGGCGGTTTCTTCATCACCTCCGATTTCAGTCTCTCAAAGATGGGGAGCCTGGTGTCATCACCGTATATTTTGGGAGGGCTCTTTCTGTTCGGAGTGGCCACGTTGGTCTGGCTCGAGGTCCTCTCAAGAGTTGAGTTGAGCTTAGCCTATCCTTTGATGAGCATCAGCTATGTCTTAGGGGTGATGGCGGCGATCCTCTTTTTTCACGAACACGTCTCCGTCGTGAGATGGCTGGGTGTGGGGGTTGTCTGTCTGGGCATCTTTCTGATTTCCAAAAGCTGAGAGGATAAAGATCAGAATCACAGCCGCGACTTCATCTCTGTTGGAATGGTCCTCATTTAACCTCTCCGATCTTGTAAGGCCCGATCTTGGCAATAACTTTCAGGCGCTTTCTGCTCTCTTCGTGGCCGATCAATAGTTTCTTGAAGGTCGGATCCTTGGAGATGTAGATACCATCTTTTCTTCTCTCCGTTATCTCTCTGAGCATCTCTGGGGTAATGATTTCCCAGAACATCCCCCAATCTGTCTTAATTTCCGTTTTCAGAGTGAGGTAACAAGCCAAGGCACCATTTCGGATGTGGATAACGCTCCTCGGATCCACCTCCTTTTTGAGATAGTCGATGAGGGCAACCGTTGATGGGGAGGTGAAAAAGTCCTGAATTCTAATCCTGTGTTTTCCTTTCAGCGAGGTTTTCTGAACAACAGCTCTTATCTCGTTGACTAGGGGAGTTGGCCGGAGGTAGAGATCGTTGTTGCTTAACCCCATGAGCTTCCCATGATATTTGGCCCTCTTAAGATGAGATGGGGGGATAAGATGCAATTCGAAGAGAATGGTTACCGCCAGAATGAGGGTGAGGAAGGAATAAGAGAGTGTCCTTACCCCCCTGAGACCTCTCTTCTTAAAGAATCTCACCAACCAGTCTACAGTTAATGAAAGTCCTACTCCTGCGAGAAGAGAGTTCACAATAGGCGAATGGGAGTTGAATCTTACCCCTCGAAAGAGAAATAAGAAGATCAGAAAACTGACGAAACTGCTGAGAAGCAGGGCCAACTTCGGATCCTTTTTGCGGTGCATCAGACAGTGGGCTACACCGATGAGAGCAAACAGCCAAAGGAGATTGTTGAGGTTCAATATGATTTCATCTGACACTATTTTGGAAGATATTAGAGGCAGTCCTCCAGTAGAGGTGGCGTGATGAGTAAAATAATAGCGAAACTTCCACATATGCACCAGCCAAGGAGTGAAGAGAAGCAGCGATCCTGCTGAAATAGCGCCTATCGCTCTTATATATTCTTTTCTGGCGGAGGCACTGAGGATTGGAAAGAGAAGAACGATCAGAAAAAGGAGATAGGTTATCCCGTAGTGGAGGTAAAGAGAAGTGGTCAGGATAATCAGACAGGGCCACCACCTTTTTTGATAAAGAAGGTAAATAAAAGGAAGAGACCACATCACCACCAGACTTGATGGTACGACGGAAGTCTGCCACCACCAAGATTCTGTGCATGAGGAGAAGAAGATTAGGGCGTAAAAAGCCACAGCAGGATTAAAGAATTTGCGACCTATTGACCAGAGAAAGAAGATGGTGAGAAAGGCCTGAATAATAACCAGCAACCTGCCGATATCCATGTAGTCTAAGGCAGAGATTTTGTGAATCCACCAGATCAGGATATGGAGACCCGGGGAATAGAGATGGGGTCTGCCGTCTGGAGCAAACTCATAAGAGTCCCACGTTTCGAGGCGATTGTGATCGGCAAACATCTTCCCCATCAGGAGATGATAAGGGGTGTCCAATTCAGTGGGATAATTGGACCAGTTGAGGAGTAGGAAAAGAAGATGGAGGCAGAGAAAGATCAAGGATAATATATCAAAAAAGCGCGATTTATTTAAGGTGCTATACCTCTTTATCTCAGGTCTTTTGGGCCGTACCTTTTTATGCTTTCTCCTATCGTATTTTTTCATCGTCTCTGTCAGAAGAAGATGGCCTTGTTCGGCAGGGCGAAGGCAAAATCGGTCCACACAGTTTTGATGTAAAAATAGGAGAGAATAATAAACAGGATCCAGATCAATAGCTTTGACCGGCTCCGCAGATACCTTTTCAGCCAATCATGAAGGAAAATCTGAGTGCGGGCGGATAGCACGATCAGGAAGGGAATCGCCGGCAGAATGTACCGGCACTGGAAAGCTCCCCAGAGGATGAAAAAGGCCAAGAGCCCTCCGGAACACAATATCATCAAAAAATCCCTCTTCTGTTTACACCTCAATAGAAATAAGGAAAGGAAAGCAAAAATATAAAGGGGTGAATAGCCGATCAGTTGTTTGAAATAGAAATACCAGGGCTCCCCGGCAAACCTACCCGGAGCGCCGAAATGGTCAGGGATAAACCCCCATTGGAAGATATTTTTCAGGATTTTCGCTCCATCTGGCAAATAGGCAGTGAAAAAAGCCACAAATGGGACGGCCAAGACGACCGACAGAATTTTT
>JBHIER010000195.1:0-6629 GCA_046760705.1 bacterium | reverse complement strand
TAGAACTCATCATGCTTTCTGATAAATCTCCATCTGCCTTCAAGAAATGAGCCACAAAATTACACAAAAGGACACAAATGTTTTAGGGAATGTTACTCCATCTATCATTAATAGTATTTCCTTAGCGAATGCTCACCAGGGATTGCTGAGCAATGTACCACATATCCAAAATCCTCACCTTTCTCCACCTGGATAAAAGGCCCGATCTTCATCCATACCCTTCGGAAATGATTCCCTGGAGTCATAATCCTTATAGCTGAGGAAACTTCTAAATTCATAAGATGTTTATCCCTAAAGACGACGTAATCAGGTCCAAACTCATGCCTGTTGGATATATTACTGTCAAGCGATTGATGGTAAATGGCCAGTGTGCGGACTGCCAAGAATATTTTCGTTCTGCCAGCCTCCTAAATCAAACGTTCAATATGTTGCAAATATCGTTGGAAGAGTTGGGGCTGAAGCTCTTTCATCTTTAACCGAACTTCCTCTTCAGAGTATCGGCTCGAAACATAACCTGAGAGAAAATATTGCGATAGCTTCAAGCACCGGCACCACAATTTGGCTGTAATAATTTCTCGCTGACGGCGACTATGCTTTCCGTCGACTCTGTTCCAAAGCTCCTCTATTTCCTCCTCCAACTTCTTCCCTACCTCTATATCCTTGCAATTGGGCCAGGTGAAAATCCCTTCAAACCATCCATAGACCAACAACCATTCTCTTGCCACCAGATCATCCGCGACAAGACCCTTTTGTGTTCTTTTGTGTGATTTTGTGGCCAACGACCGTTCCCTTGCCCCCAGATCATCGACCCCAGTATCTTTAACTTTATCCAACAATGCAACTATTTCGGGATCCTTCAACCCTGAGAAATCGATCCCCTGCGGGTCCGTTTCTAAAGCAACCCGGTAACAGATTCTGGCATTCCTGATCTTGCCCAATCCATAATATGCATCCCCCAAATATCCATAAAGGCGAGAGGATTCGATTCCTTTCCTGATAACTCGCTCAAGGCAGTCTATGGCCTTCTCGAACTGGCCCACTTCAAGATAATAATAACCCAAAGGGACATCTGGCCCGACAAACTCCATCTCCTCGCCCGACCCTTCAGCCAAAGCGAGAATCCGGGAAAAGATCGACTCTCTCAATCTTCGAAAGGCTTCTGTTTGAGCAAATCTATCCTCTCTGGCTTGAGCCTCGTATTCCTGCCAGAGATTGGAGATCATATCCGCCCTTCCCTTTGAACTGGGGCAACGGTTGACCCTGTCGAATCGAGGCTGCCAGAATTTGGCCGCCTTTCGCCCCCTCAGAGCTGAGTCGTTATCCGGATCCCTCGACAGAACATACTCAAATCTTTCCCTGGCCTCTGAGAATCGAAGATCACACAAGAGACTATACCCCTCCCCCAGGGTGACTGCATGGGGTTCGAAAAGAGAGAGCTGCGTTCCGTCTGGGACTTTGAAAAGATCGCTCATTGCTCCAAATAAGCCACAAAACACGTCCCTGCGAATGCGGGGATCTCCACAACCCGAAGGATAGAAAGAGATTCAACCGGTCACAATTCAACTTAAGACTTCACATCTTCGCTCGCTCTGAATAGGTCCTGAAGCAACATTGCTTTGTACAATCCCATCAAATATTCGACAAATCGTCGCGGCATCCGGGCCAGAAGTTCCGCCGCTTTAGTTTTCATATAGGTCACTGTTTCTCTATAAAACACATCCGTCCTGCTCGGGTGGGAGTTGCACTCCTGCCCCAGCACTTAGAAAATAGATCTGTGTGTATCTGTGTAAATCTATCTTAGTCATACCCATCTCTTTCACCTCCTAAATTGCGCTCCTATGGGGCAAGATGCCACCCCACGATCTGGGTCTGAATCAAAAAGAAGAGCTGCCGGGATGGTCTGGCCCCGACAGCTCCTCTCTTTTGAGTCTACCCGGATTACGTCTGCAAAAACATGTGGGCGAAAACCTTGGTGTCCCCGATGAGGTTGTCGATGATGCAGTACTCGTTGGGCTGGTGGGCCAGCTCATCCAGGGTGGACCAGACGGCAGCATTGAACCCGGCGCGCCGAAAATAGGCCGCCACCGTGCCGCCGCCGATGCCCATAGCCACTGCCTCACGACCGTACACATCCCTAATAGCCGCACTCAGAGATTTGACCACCGGGGCGTCCGTCGGGGTGGGCGGAGCCGCCGGTTCCCGCTGGGGTGAACTGGTGGTGATCGTCACTCCAAATTCCTTCTGAACCTCGTTAACCATCTCCTGAACCTTCCCCTCAACCTCTTCTACCTTATATTGGGGCAGAATTCGGCTGTCGAAATAGAAGACGTCATCACCGGGAATGGTATTGACGTTGGGCACGTTGGCCTCCTTCTTGGTCGGTTCGAAGGTGCTGATGGGCGGGTCGAAGACGGGATCTTTGGCATCGAAGATCCTGTACAGATCGTTGAGCTTGACCGCCAGGTGGCTGGCGGCCTTGAAGGCGTTGATCCCTTTCTCCGGAGTCGAGCCGTGGCACTGCTTGCCCTTGGTCTCAAACTTGAGCCAGAGGATGGACTTCTCAGCCACCTCGATCATCGTCCCCTCGGAGTTCCCGGCATCAGGGATGACGATGAGGTCCTCAGTTTTGAAGATATCTTTGTGGTTCTGGAGGATGTACTGAATGCCGTATTTGCTTCCGGTCTCCTCGTCGGCCACAATGACCAGACCGACATCGCACTCGGGCTGGACACCTTCGTCTTTCAGAGCCTTGATGGCATAGACTGATGCGACGAGGCCTTGCTGATTGTCTTCCACTCCGCGACCGTACATCCTGTTCCCTTCGATCTTGACTTTGTAAGGATCACTGTCCCACAATTTCGCTTCTCCGGGGGGGACGATGTCCATGTGAGACATGACCCACACCGTTCTTTCGCTGCTTTTGCCTTTGAACTGGGCCACGAGATTGGGCCGATATCCGCAGGGGACGCGGTCGTCCGGAGCCTTCATCTGCTGGACTTGATCGGGCTTCAACTCATCGAGCACTCTTCGGATGTACTCTGATTTGGCCAGCTCGCCTTCGCCCTCGTTCTCCGGACCCAGGGCCGGAATGGCCGTCAGATCTGTCTCCATACGGATCATCTCTTCCCGATACCCGTCGATACGAGCGGCTACTCTCTGAAATACGGCTGCGTCCATCTCCACTCCTTTCTGATGATGGTGAAATGGTGTGAACAGAAGACGTGCTGTTTTCTCGCCCCCCTCTTCCGTTTCAGAAGGAGGATTAAATATAAGGACTCCCATCGGAAAAATCAAGTCTTATTCCCGAGGGCTCGAATGTGGGTCAGAACGGAGCCCGGCAGCGTTCCGAGGTTGTATCCCCCCTCCAGGGTTGATACGACCCTCTTGTCGCAGTATTGGAGGGAGGTTTGCACGAGCATCTTCGTCATCCTCGCATACCCCTGGTCCGTCAGTTCGATCCCCCCCAGGGGGTCGTCCCGGTGGCCGTCGAAGCCGGCCGATATGAGGATCATTTGGGGCGTGAACCTCTTCAGTCTGGGGAGGATGCTCTCCTCGAAGGCGGCGATGTAGCCTTCGTCACCGCTGCCGGCCGGCATAGGGAGGTTGAGGGTGAATCCGCGGCCTTCCCCCACTCCTTGCTCTCCCCGCGAGCCGGTGCCAGGATAATGAGGATACTGGTGCAAGGAGATGTACAGGACAGAGGGGTCACTGTAGAATATGCGCTGGGTGCCGTTGCCGTGGTGAACGTCCCAGTCGATGATGGCCACTCGGCTCAGGCCGTATCTCTTCTGAGCGTATCGGGCCCCGATGGCCACATTGTTGAACAGGCAGAAGCCCATGGCCCGCTCGGGCTCTGCATGGTGGCCCGGCGGCCTCACCAGAGCCACAGCGTTGTCGGCCCGGCCGTTCATGACAGCGTCAATTGCGGTCAAAACCCCACCCACGGCCAGCAGACCGACCCAATAGGAGTGGGGCGAGATGACTGTATCTGCATCGAGAAAGCCCGCACCCTGCTGACAGGCCTGGTCGATGGCTCGGATGTATTCAATGGGATGGACATACTGGACGCATTCAATCGGGGCCTTCCGGGGCCTAAGATGTAGGAGCTCCTCCCAAATTGGGTCAGCAGATAAAGTGTCCACAATCCGCCGGAGCCGGTCCCCGTTCTCCGGATGCGGGCCGGTGTCGTGGCGCAAATAATCGTCGTCATAAATGATGGCTGTCTTCAATTCCACAACGAATTCAGTTCACTTCGTTCACAAAGCTCCAATCCCGATGAGAACATAGTTTCTTGCGTCTTTGGAAAGCGCGGCTCCTTCTCAATTCGGAATGCGGACTGCGGAACCGCGAACACCGAATCGCTGATGCCCAACCGCTCCCTTATACGGGCACAAGGCCCTACACTACGCGTTTATGAACTTGGCTCGCTTCGCTCGCAAAGCTCTCCACAGGGTCTTACCGACCCTTTCCGAAATGAATTCGGAACTGCGCGATCTACATCGGGCCTTCAAACTACCCCCACATTTCGGAATTTTTTAGAAATTCCGAAATGTATAATGTAGCCCTTTATGGGCGCAGCATTTATACGGGCACAAGGCCCTACACTACAGACCCTTAAATGTAGTGAAGACCTTAGTGGCTACATTTCCATATGAGCGGCTCACTTTTTGAAGTGGACAACCCGCTGCGGGAAGGGGATCTCGATCCCCTCCTCCTCAAACCGTCTGTTGATCCTCATCCGCAGCTCTTCGCCCACCCGCCATTGCTGGCCATAATTGGCCACTCGGCACCGGACGGACAGGTTGAGGGAAGAGTCCCCGAAGTCAATAAACCAACACTGTGGCTCAGGATCGTCCAAGACATCGGGGTGCTCTCTGCAGACATCGATCATAATATTCTTGGCTTTCTCCAGATCGGTGCCGTAAGCCACACCCACGTCGACCCGGACGCGAATTTTTGGGTCCGGATAGGAGAGGTTGGTCAGCTTTTCGTTGATGATTTGAGCGTTCGGCATGACGATGAGGGTGTTGTCAAAGGTCAGGATCTTGGTGCTCCTGAGCCCGATATCGTAGACGTCCCCCTTCTCCCCTGAGGAGAGGAGGATCCGATCGCCGATGCGGAAGGGACGGTCGATCATGATAACTACCCCGGCGATCATGTTGGCCAGGGTATCCTTGGCCGCCAGGGCTATGGCCAGAGAGCCGACTCCCAACGAGACTACCAGCGAGTTGACGTTGATCCCGAAGTAGTCGAGAATGACGATGGCGGCCACAAAGAAGATGAGGGCCTTGACTATCCGACCGATGAGGGGGGCGAACTCGTCGTCGAACCGCGTCGCCGTTCTGACGGCCACCGTATGGGTGTACCATCGAATAAAGGTGCCAGATACTCGCCACAGGATCGACGCCCCAACGATGATGGCCAGGGTGAAGAGGATGCTGTCAACAACTTTCAGCGTGCTCCCTTTCACTTCAGGGGTCAGAGCCAGTCGATGGGCGGCAATGTAGAAACCGATGAGGACGACGGCGTAGAACATGGGTCTCTTTATGGCTCCAATCAGGGCGTCGTCCAGCTCTGTGCGGGTACGACTCGTCACGTGCCGTCCTACCCACCTGATGAGAAGATCGACACCCTTGGCAACCAAAAGGGACAGGGCAACGATCAATACGGAGAGGACAACCTCCTTAGCTGCTGCGGTCAATCCCAACTGTTCCAGCATGGTTCATCACCTCCCACGTCGATAGGGCTTATGCGCTCAAGCCGGCCTCGAGGCAACCTTTCAGAATGTCCCTCAGCCTTTGGGCCGACTTCTTGTCAAGACCTCCCTTCTCAACGGCAACAGGCACCGTCCTCAGTCCCAGAAGGGCGTAGATGCGAGTCAACTCTTTATCAGAACGGATGGCCTTCACGTGTCGTTCAACGGTAGCCACATCTCCCCGGGCGATGGGACCGGTCAGGGCCTGGGGCAGGCCCTCTCCTTGCAGGGCAGAGATCGCACCCTCAAATAGAGGCAGAAGAACACGCACCGCCTCCTCCCTCTCCATCCGGAGGTGACGGAGCAGTCGGGCGGCCGTATCGACCAGAGTGACGGCGTAATTGGCCGTCAGGCAGGCGGCAATGTGGATGAGGACTTTCCGATCCTTCGGGACGCGAATCGGGCGTCCGCCCAGAGCCCTGACGATGGCCTCTGCCTCCTCAAGGGCTTTCGCGTCGCCCTCCAGGCCATAGGTGAGGTTTGAAAGTTGGGCCCCGGCTGTCTCGACATCGGCAAAAACACCAATGGGATGCATGGAGGCCACGGCAGCACCGATTTTTTTGGCAGAAGCTAAGACCTCGGAGCTCAGGCCACCACTGCAATGGAGAACGAGATCACCCACCCCAAACCCGCCCCCGGCGGCAATGGCACCGCAGGTCTGAGCGATGGCATCATCAGGAGTCGTAATGAGGATGAGATTGGCTCCCATAGAGATCTTCACACCGTCGGTTGAATGGGCAACTCCTCCCATACGGTCGGCGGCCTTTTGTGCAGCTCCGGCCCTGATGTCAGCCACGCCCGAGATGGTATAGCCGCAGCGAGACAGGGCCACTCCCAAGGCTGTGCCCACCACTCCGGCCCCGATTATGGCTAC
>JBHIER010000194.1:0-6630 GCA_046760705.1 bacterium | reverse complement strand
AGGTATGATAGGTGTTCGGAGCACCGGCCGGGGGATGAGTGACCCTACGACCGGAGGTATCGGTAGCCGATATGTAGTAAGTGATATCGGCCACACCCCCAGCTCCGGGAATATGAGCCCCATACTCATCAGGATTACCGGTAGCCTCCATGAGCGTACTGTCGGTGAAAACCCCATCGGTGCCGTAGACAAGCTGCGGAGAACTTCCGGCCAACTCGTTTCCAGGCCCGAGGAAGACTGCCGCCGTCACAGGGTATGGGCCCGCAGTGTCCTGCGTATCGGTCCAAGGAGTATGCTCAATGTTAACAGTCTTAATACGGGAGAATTGGAGGGTATAAAACCCGCTGTTGGGCGGAAACATACAACTGATATGAACCACCCCCGAAGGAGAATAGGGATAAACAGCCCAAACGTCGCTCATGAGGTAGCCTGTGTTGTCTGGATTCAAATCGTATACCCCTACCTCCGTCGGATTTGAGGGATCGGAGATGTCGAGAATGCGGAGCCAATCTCTGTAGTAAGCGATATAGGCATAGTCGCCTTTAACGAAAACGTTGTGTATAGAAACATTAGAACTGGTCATATACTCCCCAACTTGGATAATGTTGTCCAGATCTCTGATGTCCCAGATGCGCACATGGCCGCCCCATGTTTCATCTGCTACGAGAACATAATCGCCATCCTCTGTGGTCCACGCCTGGTGGGTCACGGCACCTGGATAGTAGATGGCAGCTATCTCACTCGGGTTCGACTTATCGGAGACATCGATGATCCTCAACGAACCGGGTTCATATATAGCTGAGGCGTAGGCGGTGTCGTTTCTCACATAGACATCATGGATATAGACCTTGTCCCAACTTCCCACCTCCACAGGTTCGGTGGGATTGGAAAGATCCAAAATGTTGATGCCCCAACGAGCAGGGGGATGGGTACCGACCACATAGGCGTAATGTCCTTCAATATAGAGGTTGTGCGCCCCGCTGAAGGTTGCATCATAGACGCCCACCAATTGAGCATCATAGGGATCCGAAAGATCGACGATGTGCAGAGGACCCGACTCGTTGACCGCATAAGCGTAATGTTGATACACTTTGACGTCTTTAAGATCTTCACCCACGGAGGGGATGGTTGAGACCACAACCGGATGGTAGGGATCGTTCACATCAATTACGGCCAGTCCAGCATCTCCCATGCACACCAAGGCATATTCGCCGGTCGCATCGGTATAACCCCATATATCCGCTATCCAACTGTTCGGAGATTGTAGTGGCAGGTAGCCCAACAAATCCACGTTATTGGCAATCTGAGCATCAGCGGAACCAGACAGGATCGAAAAACTGAGCCCAACCAACACTGCTGCGACAACGGTCAAATTTTTCATCACTTCTCCCTTCAAATGGCGTCAAAATTGCTCCTCTCTCAAGGGAGAGGGGTTCTAAAATAACAGATAAAATCTCTGCTGTCAAGAAAAAACCTTGATTCTCTCCAGCCATCACATATATATTTATTGTTTAGTACAAAAAGGTGACCGAAAGTTTCAAAAACATTATTGAGAGCGCCGAGATTCATGAAGACATTACTCAAATGTATGGTTTTTCACTGCCTCTCTGCTTCAGTCTTATTCTCGGCCGGTGACTCGCAGACCTTCCAACGAGAACTGGACACCGTTCCGGTCAGTGTCGACGGAGATCTGCTCCCCTACCCTTTTTTGGGTGGCATCAATGGCCCCAAGCCGAGCCTCGTCGATATCGACGGTGATGGTGATCTGGACCTTTTCATTGGAGAGCCTGACGGCCGACTGAGCTTTTATCGCAATGACGGCTCACCTGCGTCTCCCAATTTTGTCTTTATGACAGATCGCTATTGGTCCCTCAATATTTTTACCTGGTTCACCTTTGTCGATATCGATGGAGATGGTGATTTCGATCTCTTCATCGACGCCGGCAACAACTATATGGATTATTACCGCAACGACGGAACACCCAGTTCAGCGGCCTTCACTTTAGCCGAAGAGGATTTTGCTGGAATCTTGAGCGGTTCGCTCAGCATTCCAACCTTCGTTGACATCGACAATGACTCCGATTACGACCTATTTGTTGGAAACCCCATTGGCACCATCTATTTTTTCCTCAATCAAGGGTCTCCGGCCTATCCATCCTTCTCCTCAGAACCTACCTCTCAGAGTTTAGGCGGGATCTACGTGGTCGGAACATGTCAGCCTGGAAAAGACTTGCCCGAAAATCTTCACGGAGCCAGTGCCTTAAATTTTGTCGACTACGACTCTGACAACGATCCTGACCTCTTCTTCGGAGACTACTTCTGTGTAAATCTCTACTTCTTTCGCAACGACGGATGGACGGGTCCACCAGACTACTACAACATGGTGGAGATCACCGACACATTTCTACCCCACAACACCTGGGGCTTCAACGTCCCCAGATGGGTGGACATCGACTCCGATGGCGATCTCGATCTGTTCATCGGTTCTATAAACAGCGACATTGACAATCTTCTCTTCTATCGCAACGATGGAACCGCCAATTCACCGCAGTTGACTCTGGTCACCAAAAACCTCATCAAATCCCTCGACATCGGCTCTTATAGCATGCCCAGTTTCGCCGACATTGATGCTGACGGAGATTTTGACCTATTTCTGGGGAGATTGGACGGGAAGATCAGTTTTTACCGTAACGACGGAAGTCCAGGCGCACCCCAATTCACCCTCGTCGTGGACAACTTCGCCTCGGTGGACGTCGGCAGTGAGAATGGACCCAGCTTTGTAGATATCGATGGTGATGGGGACATGGATCTTTTTATGGGGAGCAGAGATGGGGATCTCTATTTCTATCGCAACGAGGGCACATCGAACTCCCCAAATTTCGTCTTGGTCTCGGAGAATTTTGAGTCCATTCACGTGGATCAAACCTCAGTCCCCAGTTTTGCGGACATCGATGGTGACGGCGATTTGGACCTCTTTGTAGGAGAATGGGATTTTAACTACATGGCCAACGTCCATTTCTATCGCAACGACGGATCACCCACTTCACCGAGCTACACCCTGGTGACCGATAGCCTTGTCTCGGCAGACCTGGGAAATAGGACTGTACCCAGCTTTGTGGACATCGACGGTGACGGCGATTTGGACCTCTTTGTCGGCGAAAATGATGGCAATCTCAATTTCTATCGCAACGAGGGCACACCAAGTTCACCCAATTTTGTGTTGGCCACGGAAGATTTTGAATCTATCGATGTGGGATTTGCCAGTGCTCCGGTGTTTATTGATATCGACTCCGATGGTGACGTCGATCTTTTCGTTGGAGAAAGAAATGGGGGCATCAATTTCTATCGGAACACGACTCCACCAACCCGTATCGAAGATAAAAACCAAGACGTGCCATTGCCGGAGAGTTTTGTTCTCGAGCAGAACTATCCCAATCCCTTCAATCCAACCACACAAATCAGTTTTCAGTTGCCAGTGGTCAGTGGTCAGTCCCCACCCCACGTCACCCTCAAAATTTACAACATCTTAGGGCAACAGACAAGGACACTGGTGGATGAGCCAAAAGAGTCGGGATACTATACGCTAACGTGGGAGGGAAGGAATGAGAAAGGGGACGTTGTCTCCAGTGGGATCTATTTCTATCGTCTCGAAGCTGGTGAGTTTATTGATACGAAGCGGATGTTGTTGGTCAAGTAAACGCGGTATAGAAACCGCGGCTACCAAATTAACAATTTTTGTGCTCTTTTGTGTAGATCCCTGCATTCGCAGGGACGTGTTTTGTGGCTCATTTTTTAGCGGTATGGAAACCGCGCCTACGATTGGAGCAACACGGCTGCGGAGGACAAAAGGACGAGAAGCATGGTCCGGCTAAAGTGATCCTGGAGGTATCGAATGAAAAAAACAATCCTATCGCTGTTGGTTTGGAGTCTAACTCTTGGATTGATGGGTGGCTGTAGGGGCCCGGTGGGCCCCCCTGGGCCGGAGGGGCCTTCAGGGACAATTTCGGGAAAGGTTTACGTCTCCAACATGGGAGAGGACAAGATTTCGGTCATCGATATAGCCACCCTGACCGAGATTAAAAAAGTCGAAGTGGGTGCAGATGCTTCCAGAGTCGAGATGCCCCATAATGTGATCACCAGTAACGATGGCCGATATTGGTACATCACATTGACCCAAGCGCAGATTGACGATCTCCCTACCGGGGAGGTATGGAAATACAGAACCAGCGATGACAGTTTTGTGGCCAAAGTTGCGGTGGGAGTGTTTCCTTCCCACACAGTCCTCTCCCCTGACGGCCAGAGGGCTTATGTGCCCAACTACGATGCTTTTCATCGCGATATGAATAGTACGGTTCAGGTCATCGATACTGAAACGATGACAGTCGTAAAAACAGTGGGGGTAGGTGCTGCTCCCCACGGAGCCCGTATCACTCACGACGGTCAATACGTCTATATTGCCTGTACCACATCCGATGAAGTGGCAGTCATCAGCACTTCAGACAACGAGCTATTCAGGTTGATCCCCATTGCCGATGATCCCGGTGACCCGGGCTTTCCAAAATATCAACCGTGGCAGGTGGCTATCTCACCTGATGATCAATACGCTTACGTGACGTGCCTCACTTCCGGGGAGGTGAGGAGGATCGACATTCGAAGCAACGTTGTCATCGATTCGGTCGGTGTGGGTGACCTGCCTTACCAGTTAGAGATAACCAGGGACGGTAATTACCTCTATGTGGCCAATCTTGGATCCAATGATGTATCGGTGATCTTTGCTCACACCATGACCCTTGTAAAGACCATCCCGGTGGGTGAAAACGCTCATGGGGTCGATATCACCCCGGACGATCGCTATGCCTTTGTTACTTGTGAGGGAAACCACATCGACCCCGGCAGCGTCTCGGTGATCGACATTCTCTCCAATACAGAGATCGCCTCCATAACCGTAGGGGTATACCCTATCGGAGTCTCTGTCACCCCTGGCAGGGGCAATTGAGAGTTGAACCCAGATTAGGTGCCACATAGCCACAGAGAATTAGTTTTTAATTTAAATTAAGACCTTTAAATCTATCCTAAACTAAATAAAATCAACTCTGTGTCCTCAGAGCCTCTGTATCTGATGCATACAGGAATCTCCCTCGAATCCTTGAACCCTTCATAAATTTTTCGACATAACTCTATTCATCTGAGGAATCAAAAAAAATGCAGTTTTTTGATAAAGAAAGCTTGACAAGCCCATTGAAACTTCATAACTTACAATTTTGAGTTGGGAGAGCGGGAACGGACAATTTTTGTCAGCCCAAAAGTTTCTTTGACCGTCTTTGCTGTTCTCTGAGCGCAGAGATAAACGTAAGAGCAAAAGATTGTCCCTACATTTGAAACAACCACGCTTTCTGAAGCGCGTAATGATATCGACGGACATGAATCCGCAGATAGTGAGTTAGAAAATGGGCGAAACGCGGGCAACATTTAAGATATATGGACTGAATGGCGAGGCCGCCGAGTTGGAAGCTGTGGTGGATACAGGGGCGACCTTCACCAAGATTGCGGCGGGTGTCGCTTCCGAGCTTGGTTGTGAGGTCAAATATAAAACAGAAGTAGAGCTGGCCGATGGCAGGCGAGTTACGCGTGGACTGGCGTTAATGGAAGTGGAGATGGAGGGAGTGAGGAGGCCGGTTCTCATCGCCATTGGAGGGGAGGAAGAGAAGCCTCTCATCGGCTATACGACCCTTGAAGTTCTGGGGTTCAAGGTAAATCCTATTACCCGCAAGCTCGAGAAGACTATTGCCATAGAATATGAAGCGAAGTGGAGCGAGGAGACGGGGATGCATGTGTAGTACATCTCAGTCGACGGGACGCCTTTGGATCATCCGGCCAAGCCGGACTGGCTCCACCATTCCGGCCTGGCAGCACGACTGCTCATCCAATCGGATTTCAGGCCTTAGCCTTTTATTGGTCCCTGTCTCCGGCATCAGCTCAGCAGCACCACAGGCCTTGTTGGATCTCAGGATTAGCACTGTTGAAAAGAAAATTGAGAGAAACGAAGTCCGGAGACCATTGGCCGGTTAGTAGAGAGAAAATGTCTTAACCAGTAACCAGAATTGACAGAAATCACTCAAGGGCACTCATCCAACCCTAAGATCAGATTGACAATCTTCATGGCATCCAGAATATTGACGGTTCCATCTCCTGCACAACTGCCCATCGGCCCATTGCAATCGGCGGAGCAAGCCTGCTCCGGCGTTGCCCTTCTTTCATCCTGAAAGTCCCAACCACTTACGCAAGGAACTTTCTAAACTTTTGGCATCAGGAGTGGATAGCTTTCCAACTTTTTAATAATCAAGCTCTTGTTTACAGTATAAATTCCACGCTTAACCGCTGTGACAACATTGAGTCCTGCACCAGTCCAGTCTACCAGCACAAACTCGCCAGGCAAAAGGGGCATTGTTTTGCTGGTTAGAGGTACAACAAAAAAATCTTCAAGAATATGTGGGTCACTGATGACAATAGCGGCTCTAACCTTCGAACTTGACAAATCTGTAAAGGGATAACGGACTAAAATCACATCATTCTTTGGGGCGACTCACAGCCCAGTATTTCTTAGTGACGGTGGTGTCCGTCCATATCGCA
>JBHIER010000193.1:0-6687 GCA_046760705.1 bacterium | reverse complement strand
GAGGGGTTAGGACAATTGCTCAACACGATCCGGCTGGTCCAGAGACGTCTCAATCCGAACCTCAAAATAGAAGGGGTCCTGTTGACAATGTATGATGCCCGGGTGAGACTCTCCAAGCAGGTGGCAGAAGAGGCCCGCAGCTTCTTCAAAGACCGAGTGTGCAGAACAGTGATCAGAAGAAACGTCCGATTGAGTGAAGCCCCCAGCTTTGGCAAACCCATCATCCTGTACGATGCCCTTTCGGTGGGAGCTGAAAATTATCTCAACCTGGCAAAGGAAGTGATGAACCATGAGGAAGAAAGTACTGGGCAGAGGTCTGCAGGCACTCATACCTGAGTCCTACGCCCATCTGGTTGAGGATTGGAGACAGCTCGTCGAAGTTGAACTGTCTCGAATCAAGCCCAATCCGTATCAGCCCAGAGAAGAGATGGACAACGTCAATCTCGACGAGTTGAAGCGATCGATCGTCGAAAAGGGCATCTTGCAGCCGTTGATCGTCCGGCAGGTGGAGGATGGCTTTCAACTCATCGCCGGGGAGCGGAGATACCGGGCGGCCAAAGAGGCACAGTTGAAGACAGTGCCGGCCATTGTGATGGATGTGTCGGCCCCGGAAGAGATGCTGGAACTCTCCCTGGTTGAGAATATCCAACGGGAAGATCTCAACGCCATCGACCAGGCCAAGGCGTACAAGAGGCTGATGGACGAGTATACGTTGACCCAGGACCAGGTGGCTCAGAAGGTGGGAAAAGATCGCTCAACTGTGGCCAATTTTATGAGACTCCTTCAGTTGCCCCCCTCCGTTCAGGAGATGCTGAAAACAGGCCGGATAACGATGGGCCACGCCCGAGCCCTGCTGACCCTGGAACGGGAGGCCGATCAAGTGGCCCTCTGTGAGAAGATTATGAATCGGGGCCTGTCGGTCAGGCGGCTTGAGGAGATGGTGAGAAACATCGTGCGCGACAGAGCCCTCAGCTCCGGTCGGCGGGGTCCGAAAAAACCGGCCCAGATCGCAGCCCTGGAAGAGAGGCTGCGGCAGGCCTTTGGAACACAGGTGCGCATCAAACAGAGCATCGATAAAGGGAAGATCGAAATCGAATTCTACTCCTCAGAAGATCTCGATCGGCTGATCGAACTGCTTTTGGGGGAGAGATGAGCCCAAATCATGCGCCACAGAGAACGCAGAGATACTGTGGCTGATGCATGCAACAGGTGAGAACGGCTGTTAAAAAGGTGTTGACTTTCTTGAGAAAGGCCCATATATTTTGTCTCCACTTTTGGGGTTTTGTAACAGTTGCTCTTAGATCTCTCCGATGAAATTGTTTGATATATTCAGAAAGGGCAAACATATCTCAGTTCTCGTTGTGCCAGAGGGTGAGGCTCGCACCTTTGGGTTTCGCCTCAGTTCCACCTCTTGCAAGCTCCTCGCTGCGGTTGCTCTGCTCTGTATGGTGGCGGTGGTCTTTGGGGCGGTGACCTACTGGAGGGTGGCTCAGGTGGCCCTTCGGGCGGCCAGACTGGAGAGGGAGAACGGCCTCTTGCGGCGTGAAAACGCAAAGGTGATGCGACTTCAAAAGACCTTGTACGAGATGAAGGAGATCGACCATCGGTTGAGGATGATGGCGGGCATACGGGTCGGCTCTGATCTTCAAGCTCCCGAAGAGAGGGCGGCCTCGGATAGGGACGATCTTCAGCAGATCTCACGACCGATGGAGGAGTACCCCCCCATCACCGTGCCGGCAAGGTGGTATACCGAAGATGATACCCTTCAGACCTTCGACTGGTCCCAAACATGGCTGCGGACGATGCCAAGCCTGCGGCCTGTTCAGGGTTGGGTCACTGCCGAGTTCAGTTTGAATGTGGGTCCCTTTGGGAGGCGGCACACCGGGATCGATATTGCTGCCCCCTCCGACTCACCGGTCAAAGCTGCAGCCGATGGCGTGGTCGTCTTTGTGGGCTGGACCGAAGATCTGGGCAATTTAGTCATGATCCGGCACGACTTCTCATTCTCCACTCGCTACGGCCATAATTCGAGGGTTTTGGTCAGACAGGGTGAGCGGGTGAAGCGAGGGCAGACGATCGCTCTTGTGGGTAGTTCTGGGCGGAGTTCCGCCCCCCATTTACATTTCGAAATATGGAAAGACGGATCCCCTGTCAACCCCAGAGAGTACTTGTTGAGGTGAAGGAAGGAGGAGAATGTTGACGGTGCAGTTTCAAAGGAAGGAGAGGAAGATGTCCGATAAAGAGAAGGACAACAGCGGTCGGCTCAACACAATTATTGGCAGCGGCTCGGTTTTTGAGGGGACGGTTCAGATTGAGAGCGGTATCCGCGTCGATGGGACGATTAAGGGGAAACTCATCTCTTCGGACACCTTGGTGGTCGGTCCGACCGGCGTCGTGGAGGCCGATGTCCAGGTGAAAAAGGCCACCGTGGGCGGTCGGATTGTCGGCAGTCTGATGGCCTCCGAACAGACGGTTTTGGAATCGAAGGCCGTCCTTCTCGGAGATCTGAAGACCAGCAGCCTGGTTGTCCACGAGGGCGCGGTTTTCAATGGGAATTGCTCCATGGGGGAGGAGAAGTCGTTGCTGGATAAGAGAGAACGACTCTTCCCGAAGGCTCCGGAGGAGGAGAAGGTAAGCCAGAGCAAACCATCCCTTTGAGGTTCCATTTCCGATGATGTGACCGGATATGTCCCTTCCCCTTTCCACCGTCCCCATTGCAGTTCGGCGTTTTCCAAGGTCATATGTGAATCCAGGCCTTTCGCCATCCCCCTTCTTAGCTGGCCCCAGTTGGCCTCTGAGGGCGATTCTGCGAAGGGGCCAGCTCAGTTGGACGACTCCGAGGGTTGAAAAAGAGTCCCCTCGGTTCTCTGAGGAGGAGCCCGTTGAGTCTTGAAGTTCTCAAAGAGATTAAGGCTACGGAGGCCGAGGCGGTCCGATGGGTTGAAGAGGCTCGCAGGCAGGCAGCCGAAAGGGTGGCAACTGCAAAGAAAGCCGCGGCAGAGGAGATCGAAAGGGCCCGGTCACAGGCCAGGGCGAAGATGAAAGAGGCCCTGGATAATGGCGCCCGAGAGGCCGAAGAGGAGATCAAAGACCTCCGAGTCCAACACCAAACGAAAAGAGACGAGATCCGGAACAGCGGGCGCAAGAATATGAAAGCGGCTGTGGCCCTCATCGTTGAGAGGATTATAGGATAATGGCTGTCGTTCCCATGTCGAAGGTCGCCCTCCTGTGCCATCTCTCGGAGCGATCGGCTCTGGTGGAGGAGATGCACGCCCTGGGCCTTTTGGAGATAAGCCATTTCAAGGAGAACCATCCCGAGTCTGAATCGGTCGAGTTTCTCCCTCCACCGCTCGAATCCCCTGAGGAGCTGTCTGAGGAACTCTCGGCGCTGCAGACGGCAGCAGAATTCTTGGGCGAGCATCTGCCCCCAAGGAGGGCGTTGTCAAAGCTGGGCGGAGAGAAAGTTGAGGTCACGGCTCAGGAATATCGGTGGGTGACTGAGGAGTTTGACTTCGCTGAACTGGTTCGAGATTGCGTCGGCCTTGCCCGGCGGAAGAGTGAACTCAAGGTCCGTCTGGAAAAACTCCGGTCCAGACGGGAGTTTCTTGCGCCGTGGACGCCCATCTCGATCCCCCTTCAGGAGTTGAAGCCGACAGAGAAGATCGACCTTCGCCTCGGGGTGCTGCCCAGCGAACACTTTCCAGAGTTTAGCCAGGAGGTGCCTTCAGACGTTCACTGCGAAGTTGTCCATCAAGATCGAACGAACGTCTATTTTGCCCTCCTTTTTCTCAAAGAGGCAGATGGGCAGATCGATGATCTCCAGATCGATGATCTGCTGAAGCGTTTCGAGGTGACCGAGGTCTCCTTTGCCGATTTCACCGGCACTGCTCGCCAGGCTGTGGATGGTATCGATGGCGAGATTCTGGCCCTTCAGCAGGAGAGCCAACGGATTGCCCGAAGAGGCGGCCAATTGGCCGAGCACCGGCCAAAACTGTTGATCCTCATCGATCACTTGACCAATGGGCTGGACCGAGAGACGGTTCGAGAGCGATTTGCCTTTACGAGCACCGCTTTTATGATCGAAGGGTGGATGAAAAGGAGGAACTTGACCAAAGTCAAGCATCGTCTGGAGTCGAAGTTCCGCACGGTAAGTGTGATGGAAGTGGAGCCTCTGTCGGATGAGGTGCCGCCCGTTGAGCTGGACAACCGAAGATGGGCCAAACCGTTCGAGATGGTGACCGACCTGTACGGAAGGCCAAAGTACACCGAAACCGATCCCACCCCAATACTGAGCCCCTTCTTTGCCCTCTTCTTCGCCCTCTGCGTCACTGATGCCGGTTACGGGCTCATGCTTTCCCTCATCTCCTTCATAGGGTTGAGGAGGCTTCGGCCCGGTCGCGGCATGAAGAAGCTCTTTCAATTGCTCTTCGTGAGCGGCCTGGTGACCATCGTGGCCGGGATCATCACCGGGGGCTATTTCGGCCTCGATTTGAGCAAGATGGATCAAGATGGGCTGTTCGTGAGATGGGCAAACCTCCTGAAGCTGTTTGATCCCCTCGAAAATGCCATGACCTTTTTTGCCCTGGCCCTCTTCTGCGGGGTGGTTCACGTCTTTGTGGGCTTTTTAGTCAAATTGTATGCCGGCTTGAGGAACGGGGAGATTACAAAATCGGTTCTGACCAACACGCCCTGGCTTCTGGCCACCGCTGGGTTGGGGCTCTCCATGGTCGGATTCATTGTCCCTCTTCCTGAGTTGTTGATGGCGATGGCCCCGTACGCGCTTCTGGGAGGTGCGGCCGGGATATTCCTGTTTCAGGGGATAGGAAGTAAGACGATCTTAGGACGTCTCGGAAGGGGGTTGGGGGGGGTATACGGAATCATCGGTGTCTTCGGCGACATCCTCAGCTATTCGCGTCTGTTGGCTCTGGGGCTGGCCACGGCCGTGGTGGCAGGAGTGATCGATATCTTAGGGGGTATGGCCTTGAAGATCCCGTACGTCGGGATTCTCGTCACCGCAGTTATGGTGGCCGTCGCCCACCTCGTCTATCTCCTCATCTGCTCTCTGGGGGCCTTCGTCCACACGGCCAGGTTACATTTTGTCGAGTTCTTCTCGAAGTTCTACGAAGGGGGTGGAAGACCCTTCGAACCGTTTAAAGAGAGAAGGGAACACACCATCGTTTTAACGGATTAAAAGGAGTGCGCCATGTCAGGGAGGAGCCGGGTTGTTTCTGTCTTCGGAACATTCTTCTTGGTTGCTCTTGGGACCTCCATCTGCTGGGCCCAGGGGACGGAAGCCTCCGGTTGGATTCTCTTGGGGCC
Organism: bacterium; assembly: GCA_046760705.1. GTDB lineage: Bacteria > JBHIER01 > JBHIER01. The sequence continues at coordinate 1,368 of JBHIER010000193.1, read as the reverse complement.
GGTCGCCCTGGCTGTTGCCGGGGCGGCGGTGGCCGTTGGGCTGGCCGGGATCGGCTCGGCCATCGGTATCGGATATGCCGGCCAGACCAGTCTGGGAGCCATGAGTGAGGACACGGCCAATTTCGCCAGATACTTGATGCTGACGGCTCTACCCGGAACCCAGGGCATCTATGGGTTCGTTATCGGTTTTTTGATCATGCTGTGGAGTGGTATTTTCACCGGCGATACGGCCGCTCTGACCATCCAAAGGGGATGGCAGTTCTTCTTCAGTTCGTTACCTGTGGGCTTGGCCGGCTTCCTGTCGGCCGTCCATCAGGGCAGAGTCTGCGCCGCCGGCGTCGAGATGACGGTCAAAAAACCGGACGAGGTGGGTAAGGCCCTCGTCCTGGGTGTCTTCGTTGAGTTTTATGCCGTTCTCGGGTTTCTTATGTCCATCATTCTGTTGACCAGGATTCGAGGGTAGAGCGTATGGCCATCGATCGGATCGCCCAGAGGATCATGGCGGACGCCGAAGCCGAGGTGAAGAGGATTGGAGCCGAGACTGACCAGAAGATCGAGGCGCTGAGGGCCGAGACGGCCGAAACCATCGCTGGGATCGAGCAGAAGGCACAGGACGATGGTGCCAAAGAGGCGAGGGAACAGAAGCGAAGAATCATCTCCCGAGCCCAGGCGGAGATGAGGAAGGAACTTCTGGAGGAGAAGCAGAAGCTCATCGACCGAGCTTTCCAACAGGCATTGAAGTCTTTAGTCGAGTTGGATGAGGACAGGTACGCGGCTCTGATGAAGAAGCTCCTGCTGGAAAGTGTTGAAACAGGCGATGAGGAGGTGATCCTGACCCCCCAGAGCCGGGGGCGGAGCTGGGCCGAGGTGCTCTCGGAGGTGAACAGGGAGCTCTCGGCCAGAGGTCTGAAGGGCCAGTTGACTCTCTCCAAGGAGAACAGAACCATGGCCGGAGGATTTGTGCTGCGCAGAGGCAAAAAGGAGATCAATTGCGCCCTGGAGCTGATTGTGGGATCGTTGCGAGAGGAGTTGGAATCCGAGGTGGCCAGAGCCCTCTTTTCAGAAGCTTCATCTCCAGTGCTGTATCCCTTTGAATTTGAAGGCGCGTAGATGATTAGTGCTCTGGTTCGCAACTAAGGTGGCGTATTTTTATGTTCGTCCCAAAATGTGTTCTTAAGAAAGAGAAGCCCAATCATTTGCTGTCATTGGGACCCCCAGTATACCGCCATTGCCGTTCCCGGGAGAAGCCCGGGGTGAGGGTGACGGTGACGGTCACGAAACCCGCCCTGTTAGAAAGGAATCTTCGGAAGGGATCCACCTTATTGAAATGGACATTTCTAACAGGGCCCGTATCGGTTACGGTACATG
>JBHIER010000192.1:0-6697 GCA_046760705.1 bacterium | reverse complement strand
GGAAAGCGGGGCTACGGACGGAGAGGGATAAATCTCTGTCTGCCTACAGACAAGCAATTCCTACAACCCAAACAGACCCATAGGGGCAGACGTCTCTGTCCGCCCGTTGGATAATCCATCCCACCGGGCCCGCCCACACAAAGGGCCGACACAGAGGTCGGCCCCTATAGTTCAGATAGCGCCATCTCTTACATATGGCGCTATCCTTCTTGCGGTAAAGAACGAATAGCTACTTCAGCAATACCATACGTTTGGTGGCGGTGAATGTCACCCCAGCAGTCAACCGATAAAAATAGACTCCGCTGGACACTTGGTCTCCATTCCCATCCCTTCCATCCCACGTTACCGCATAGTATCCCGGCTCCTGAGCCCTATCCACCAGTGTCCTCACCTCCTGACCGAGAAGATTGTAAATCTTGAGGGTGACGTAAGGTGGGAACTGATCGCCGACAACTGAATACTGAATACTGGTTAAGGGATTGAACGGGTTGGGATAGTTCTGGGAGAGGAAATACTCCCGGGGCATGCTGCCCTCGGGCCTGGAGGCGACTTTTATCTCCTCAATGGGGATCTGATTGCCGTCGAGGCCGACCAAGATGACATCGTCGAGAACAACCCCCTTCGCACCCTCAGTCGCCTGAAAAGGTATGGTGAGAACAGGTCCCTCACCTGGGGCTATGGCCCCCCTATCGGTGCTGTACAGGACCACGACAGCCTCCCCGGCCTTGAAATTGGACGCCAACGTCATCTCAGAACTCCTGACGCCTAAGACGGGCTCCCCTATCTCAACCCCGTCACCACACTGGAGGTTGAACTGCGCGCCGGCGATAGAGACATTCGATTGTACATAGACTGCCAACTCCCCACGGGTCCCATTCGCTGTCGGGGCCGTATGAACCTGGACTTGAGCCGAAGCCTGCCCATCAGGCAACGCTGCCTTGGGGTTGGAGAGGATCCAATTGACAAGCACGATGGCGTCAATAATGTTCACCTGGCCGTCCTCATTGAAGTCGGCCGCCCACTGGCCATAAGAACTGGTGTCCAAACCTAAGACGACATTTACGGCACCGATGACATCTATGATATTGATCACCCCGTCACAGTTCACGTCCCCTCTCTCGACCTTGAACCACAGAGTGATATTGTCGACGATCCAGCCGTCAGCCGTGCCGGACTCATCGCTCACCAATCGAAATCGGATACGGACCGCCTCGTTGCCCGGGCCGCAGAAACCTTCCAACAGGGTGCAGCGTTTCTTGACTGGATACCCGAGAACGCCGGAGAAGGTCTCCAGAATCGTCCAGTTCTCACCGTCGGCGCTGGCTTCCACGTAACCAAAATCCTTCCCCTCCTCAATGGTATAAAAATGGAAGAAAGTGAGAGCCGCCGCCTCGGTGCAGGGGGAAAGGTCAAAGGTCTCCTCATACGTCAGAGGGTTATCCTCATTGTCGCCGTAGTTTCCCTCCGGGCTATCGGTAATGGATGTGGAGTTGTCAACACCGAAGCCTCCCAAACCCCACCCTGTACCCAGATCCCAGCCGTCGGTCCCGGTCTCAAAATCGTCCAAGAGAAGATAGGGCACGATCTGAAAGGAGTATTCGTCCGAGGTGGCCGTGTTGTGGTTGCTGGAACTATCGACTGCCTCAACGTAGTAACTGACGACATCACCGTAATCCCCAGACCAGGATATGGTGGCCGCGTATTCGTCAGGCATTCCGATAGGAGCCATCGGCACGCTGGCGAGCGGCTCCTCGTTGAGCCGATAGTACAGCGTCACCTCCTCAATGCCCAGATTGTCCGTCACTTTTGCAGTGACCTCGGCAGATGCGGAGCGCAGATGGGTGTCAGGCAACTGATCGACCCGCAAAAACTCTGGATCGGTCACATCAGGCTGGACTTGAAAGGAGTAGACGCCGTCCGGTGCTCCCATGGGCGACTGCCACTCGTAATAAGGATTCTGCGTCGTGATGTAGTACAGAATCGTGGCCTCGCTTCCGGCAGCCGGAATGTCGGCGGTGTAGACTCCATCGCCCTGGTGAGCCATAGCTACTTGGGAGAAAGCCGGAGCACCCTCTTTCTTCCAGAAGAGGGTCACCCCGATGAGATCGCTGATGTCGCCGGTCACAGTTACCTCAACCGGATACGGACTGTTAAGATCTTCGGAATCCTTCAGCGGCTCGTGGGAGATGAAGTTGACCCAATTGAGGACCCGGGTCATCACCTCCGTCCGCACCGGTGAAAACTCAGTGGGATCTAAAGTCTCAGAGGCGTCTATGGCCTCAAATCCAAATCCAAAGTAGATCACCCGATGATCCCCGGCGTACTTGATCCCGCCTTTGTGGTGCTGTCCGCCGGCGTACTCGAAGACGGCACTGGCCCCGGGAGCGGGCTCGATCTCGTCCGGATACTGGTTCTCAGTAGCGCGGCCAGGCTGGTAGATATCGAAGGTCAGACCATCGCCGATCTCATCCCCGGCGATGCCGTCTACAGTCTGCACAGGACTGTCGTCGGCGTAATAGATGGCATGCAGATAGTTCTCGTAGAAGTCCTCAAACCCTGCAGCATAGCCCTCGTGAAAGTCCCAACCGATGTCCTGTCCGGAGAGAAAGAGATTTCCTCCGTTGTCCAGGTAGTCTTGAATTGCCGCCCGATCGTCTGCGTCCAGGCTGGGAAAGGCCCACTCGCAGGACCAGACGACGATGGGGAAATTGGAGAGAATGAAGCCTGTCGGGCTCCCCTGGCTGGCGTGATCCCACACTGCATACAAGACGTTGAGGCTCTCAAAGATGGTCGTATAGTACCCCTCGACGTTGTTTCCGCCATCGTCGTCGTCCACTAAGAGAACAGGCATCTTGCCGATAATGACCGAAAAGGTGTCTGCCCCGCTGAGGCCACCGTCGGCGGTGAAACCGAGAAAGAGCTGAGCCATGTGGGGATCGGCATCAGCCGCAATGGCAAAGGCCAGAGGGTCTGTAGTGGTGTGAAAGGTATCCGGCGGGAAGGTGCCCACAGAGGAGGTGCCATCGACAATAGTCAGATCGGGATCGTCGGTGTCCAGGGTCACTTGAAAGTTGGTGGCAGTCCCCAGGGAGTAGTTGCGGTAGCGACCATTGATGTTGACCGTCTCCCCGCGCTCAAACAGCCCGTCGCCGTCGCCACTGACCTCATCCGTTGCGGTTACATCGAACTTTCGGATCTTTGCTGGCACTTCCGTCAATTCGGTCGCAGTGACGGCAGTGAAGGCGTTTATGCGTCCGCTGCCCAGCAGACCCTCGAACCCAGGATTCTGAGCGTCGATGTTGTCGGCGGTCAGAACTGTTTGGCGGACGATCTGGTCGTTGGACCAGTCAGGGTGTTGTGATTTTACGAGGCCGCAGAGGCCGGCCACAAGGGGGCCTGACATGGAGCTGCCGCCCGCATGACCATATGAGCCATCAGGATACGTATTCCAGATATTGGACCCAGGAGCGCAGACATCAACGGATATCCCGTACGTGGCCACCCGTATATCGGAGTTGTTCACCCACCCCACACCGAGCACATTGGCGTAAGCCGAGGGATAGTGAAAAGCGTCCGTGTCTGAGTTCCCAGCCGACGCGACGACGATACTGCCTAAGCCATAGGCGTAATCGACCACATCCTGATTTGTCTGAGAAAAACTGCCGAAGCCTCCCCAACTGTTGCTGATGATGTCGGCTCCATTTTCTGCCGCATATATGATCCCTTGGTACCCGAAATGGATTAATCGCGGGAGGCTATCGTAGCTGGCCTTGACGGGCATAATTTCACAATTCCACGAAATGCCAGCTACTCCAATGCCATTATTGGTCACCGCAGCAGCAATCCCTCCTGTGTGCGTTCCGTGCATCCAAAAGCCCTCGGGATCTTGGGGAGCATTTGTAGGATTGTTGTCGTCTTCGGCCAGGTCGTAGCCGTGAATGTCGTCCACGTAACCGTTCCCATCGTCATCCACATCGGGAACCCCATTCGCCTCGACCTCGTTGGTCCAGATGTTCTCATACAGATCGGGATGTTCCCAGTCGGTGCCGTTATCGTTTATGGCAATGACCACCGTGCTATCGCCATGCTGCACATCCCAGGCCTGAACGGCCTTGACCTTAGTAAGATACGTCTGTTGGTTGAACATCGGATCGTTCGGCGTCTCATCCACAACGTCCACCCACACGGGCTCGGCATACTCCACGCTGGGATCCTTGGCAAACTCACGGGCCACCCGCACCGGATCAAAGTGGGTGGGAAAAGTGAGGTAAAAAATCCTCGAAAGATCCGGTAATGCTGAACCCTCCGGAATGGGTTTGTGTTTGAACAGCTTTCGGACCTCTTTCACAGAGAACCGATCCATCTTTTTGTCAAAAGAAGCGACCCCTGTCGTTTTCAAGCTCTCCGTACCCTTAGCCAAGACGTGAGGCTTAAACTTCAGGACTATCTGACCTGGTTCGAGCAGGGAAGAAGGGACTTTCCCGAAAAGTTGGTATTTCGGAGCCTCGTTTCCCCTCATCTGAACCACGCCACCTATTACAAAACAGAACGCGACAACGATCCTGGTTACCACTCGTCTCATCGTCCACCTCCTTAGATGAAGTGACTGGATCAGAAAGTTCCTTCGGGATGACGAAAAAGCCGCTGGGAACCCCCGCAGAGGGGGTCCCAGCGGCTTTGGCCGGGAACCGGCCTTTTGAGCCAAGTTACCAGCTATCTCATCAGAACCATCCGTTCGGCGCTGCTAAAGTCACCGGCTTTCATTCGATAGAAATAGACACCGCTGGCCACGTCCAGCCCGGAGTCGTCCCGGCCGTCCCAGGTGACGGTATGCGCTCCAGCGGCCTGCTCCCCGGCCACGAGGGTCCGCACCTTCTGGCCTAAGACGTTGTAAACGGCCAACTCCACCCAACCGCCCTCGGCCAACTGGTAGTCGATCCTGGTCTCGGGGTTGAAGGGGTTGGGATAGTTCTGGGCCAGACGGTGGCTCTGGGGAGCGCTGGCCACACCCTCAGTAGGGCTGACACCAGTGCCTGTCTTGAACCACTCCAGGATCTTTTCCACCGTCGCCGTCAAGGCCGGCCTCGGCACCAGGTCGCCGTTCTGCAGGGAGTCCACAGCGAAGAAGTCAGCCCAGGCGATGAAGGCCGTCCTGAAGTTGCCTCTGTCGAGTCGAACGCCGACACCAAAGTCCGGATAATCCATGGAAACGAAGATCTGTTCAGCGTCGTCTGTCAGTTCGACGAGCCAATCGGTCCACAGATTATTTTGCGGGTCGCTCGGATCCCAGGCATCGGGCATGTAATTGACCCGAATACCGTCAAAATCGCCCACCCCGATAGCCACGCTGTCGTATCCCCCCTCGCCCGCACCGTGGTTGTCGCTGATGGGAAACGCTACACCGAAGTAGTCATACATGAACTCGCCGGCCGCCAGTTCCTGGTCCCAGTCGCAGGCGTATTCAGGATGGACACAGAAGTAGTCCTGATCGATGTAAAGGAGGCGATGTTGGTCCTGGGTGGTACCGGCGTCGAGCCATTCGACAAACAGATTCCCGGTCGGATCACTCCCTGGCAGCGTGTTCACACACCCCCAACCAGAAATGTAGATGGTGCTCCATCCGTAGTCAATAACGCTGGCGTCAATCCCGTTCCGCTCGGAGATGTTCCACAACTCAAACTCGTACTTCTCGCCCTCTGGGCTTTCCACGACATCGAACAGATCGACGAAGAAAGTGTCCAGATCCGGATTGCCCGACCAGTCCCAGACGACGAGAATATCGGCCCCCGGATGGTCAGGCTGGAGTCTGGCAAAGGTGAGCGCCTTGGTTTGGGACGAAGCGTCGGCGAAATCGGTGGCTTCGACGTGGTAGGTGACCACATCCCCTACGGCCAGCTCAGGGATCTCCGCCGTGAAGAGGCCCCCCTCCGAGGGGCCTTGCATGGTGGTCCTATCGACGACTCCGTTTATGTCGTACACAAGCTCAGCGGAGGCCACTCCAGCTCTGGTCGCGTCCTCGGCATCCTGATCTTCAATAGTCACAGTGATGGGAAACGGACCTGGAGCATAGGTGTAGTTCTGAACTTTGAGACTCTTGAAGCTGGGCGGGGTGTTCTCGTAGTATTTGACGATCGCCTCGTACCACATGAAGTATTGGCGGATGAACCAGCCGTCGTGAGCCCCGTCCGGGCCGCAGCAGACCGAATAGAACTTGAAGAAGTGATACGGGGTGGTCCAGGGGTATTCGCTGCCAAACCCCCACCCGGCCACTCTCCAGAAGACGGCGCTGATGTAAAAGGGATCTCTGCCCAGATCGACCTCCCCCTGGAGTCCGTAGATGGCGGGGATCTCCACCCACGACTGGGCGTGGGCCTCGGTCACACTGAAGGGGAACGGACCCCAGTAATGGTGCGCAGGGTCAAGGGCGCTCCCCCCCAGAGGCGTATGGCCGACAATGTCACCCGGCACCCATCCGCTGGGGTCATCGATGGGCACGTAGGTGCCCCACCATCCGTTGCCATCGGCGCTGTCCAGAGAGGAGATCTTCGGATCGTAATTCTTGGCGTTCCACACATCGACGAGCATACTCCCTTCCCAGTTGAGGACATAGTATCGAATGGCCACCAGACTGCAGGCCGCCTCCGGCACCAGCCAAACCAAAAGGGAGTCGCCGGGGTTGAGAAACCCAAAGTTGACA
>JBHIER010000191.1:0-6756 GCA_046760705.1 bacterium | reverse complement strand
CACCATCGTAGCTCAATACCGGCGCATTAGCCCCGTACTGACTGAAATCCGGATCAGTGGATAGATCCAGACCCACTTTGAAGTCGTTGTCCGGAAGGACTCCCGGATCTTGGTCGGGATCGCGGATGGGCTGGGCGTGCAAGGTATTCTGCCATGTAGTAATCAAATATTCCTCGCCAATCGCTGGTAATTCATGGCATACCAGGCAGACATCGCTTCCGGCGTAGTCCCCGGATCTATCGGCCAACATCTGAGCCACTTTGGCCAAAATCTCACCGGTCACCACTGGCGACTCTCCAGCTCCGAGCGAAACAGACACCAAAGCGAAAACCATAGCTGCGGCCAGGGATGATACCGTTAGAACTCTTCTCATACTCTCACCTCCTTTCTCTTTCGGATTTATGGTGCTGTTTTTCATGCAGTGTATACCCATCTTTTGCATCCCTCCTTTCTTCTCTCAGGCCTTAAGATTTAGTGCTGGATTTGAGGGCCGCTTTTGCAACCTGTTCGAGTTCCGCCGCATTCAAAGGCTTCAAAGCATAATAGAAGACTCCTTCCTGGGCGACCTTGCTTCCGGTTTCCACCGAGTCGTCGTCGGATAGGACAATCAAGGGGATTTTGGGTCTCGTTCTCCTGATGATGGGTATCGTTTCCAAGCCCGTCATACCGTCGATACTGAGATCAATGACAATTAGATCTATGTCCTTTTCCAAAAGGGTGAGCAAAGCCTCACTGCTGCTCTCCACCGTTCTCACAATGTAACCCTCTGTGAGAACATTGGTCAATTCCCTTTCCGTCTCAGAATCATTCGTGGCAACTAATATCGTTTTAGGCTCTGACAAGGCAAAACTCCTTGTCCTAATCTTGATTAACAATAACAGTAACAATGCGTCCAAATTTGATGATAGGTGCAATTTCTGTGCCAAAAAGGGGAGCTAAATTCAGGAGATCGATCTTCAGAGTTAATCTCTTGAAAATGTGTGGGTTATGAATGTGTGGGGGGTATGAGCAGAAAGGTGAGAGGTTCAAATCTGAATCAAAAAGTGCGACAGACTTGTCACATCAAAATTTATGTTGAGCATAAGTCCTTAAAATTCAAACAATAACTTACAGAGACGCATATGTCACACCCGTGGGAATTCCGTGTCGCACTTTCTGTCTTCAGGGGTTGTCTCAGGTCTGAGAGGGTCGGAGATTGCTCTTTTTCAGGGATGAAGAAGCAGAACAGTCCGCCCATACCACCGCATCCCCTCACGAAGAAAGAAGCCGGAGAAGCCTTCAAAATCTTCTCCGGCTTCGATACACGAACCGGCTACCTACTTCAGAAGCATCATCTTCCTTGTCTGGGTGAACTGTCCGGCGTCAAGTCTGTAAAAGTAGACTCCGCTGGCGACGTCCTGGCCAAAAGCGTCCTTCCCGTCCCAGCTCACCGTGTGGTAACCACCCTCCATCTCAGAATTCACCAAAACTTTCACCTCTTGACCCAAGACGTTGTATATGCTCAGCTTGATTCTGGCCGTCCAAGGCAGAGCATACTCGATCGCAGTCCCCGGGTTGAAAGGATTGGGATAGTTCTGAGCCAAACTGTACTCGGCCGGAAGGTCCACCTCCACCTTGACCAGAGCCAGAAACCTGGCAAAATCTTCTGCCGAGAGGTAGGGCTCCAGCGACCTCAAGAACTCCATCACCTCAAAGGTGAGCTGTGCCTTGCAGGCCGCGGGGCCACACTGACCGATGCCCAGAATCACATTCACAATGCCCAATGCATCCAGAATGTTGGTGTCACCATCGCCGTTGCAATCTGCCCGGCACAGGGTATTCGGATCGGTTATGGGTACGATCCCGAGGATGTGATTTACCACCGCCAACACATCCATCACGTTGATATCGCCGTCACCGGTGACATCGCCAATCTCGCCCGCGCATGCTGGCCACCAGATGGCTGCGGAGTCAGCCAGCAACTGGGCTAGTTGCATGTCTGTGTCCTCCGTCCAATCGGTGAGCTCAGCATCAGTGATCCCGAAATCGGGAACGTTGGCATAGCTCGGATTGCGATGGCAACTGACCGCACAGGAGTTGGGCATCCCACCCGCGGCTTGATAGTCAATCGTCTCCTGAGGAGAGATGGCCTCGAAAGTGTGAGAGTGGATGTCATAGCTGGTGGCCGATTTGGCCACCTTGGGCATGTGACACTTGGAGCAGCGGCTGGCCCCACCGGTCTCGTTCTGGTTCTCGGGATCGTATGAATGGTGGGTATGGGCAGTAGCCGCAGCCGGGTCGGCCATCTCTGTGTGACAACTGGTGCAGAGGCTGTTGTCGTCGTTGTCCAGCCTCAACTGATGACCATATTCGGTGTCGGCATGCGGGTCATGGCAGGAGAAGCAGCCCACATCCTGGAGGGAATGGACACTGCTCTTCCAGTCCACCCATTGCTGATGGTGCTTGGTGGAGGTCATCCCATCCGGCCACAACCCAGGCGACTCGGTGATGTGATCGGCCAACACCTCGCCAGGGAGAAAACGGGAGTCGTCCGTCTCGTTCCAGGCAAAACCGTAATACCCGCCACTGCTGGAACCCCGATAGTGGCACCCCCCGCAGACCTCGTTGGCCCGATCAAAGGCCAGATCTTCAGGATTGACAATATCCGCCGGGTCCATGGAATTGACGTGATCGCTGCCAGGACCGTGACAGGCCTCACAGCCTATCCCCATCTCGCTGAACGTACCCGAGAGCGTGTTTACCCCACTGGGCTCATACCCTGTCGTGTGACACCCAGCACACTTCTTGCCCCACCTCCGCCCCTCGGCGTCCCAGTCAGAAGCATGGTAGGCCCCCCAGTCCTGGGTCTTCACCACCCACTGAGCCGGCAGAATGGCATACTCGTCTCCACCCATGTCCTTTAAGTACCGCTGCTTCCAGTGGCTGCCAATGGTGTAGGTCACATCGTCTATCGGGGGCGTGCTGGGAAAGACCCCATCCACGTACGTATCGTAGCCAGGCGCACTGGGATCGAAGACAGAGACCCCACTCGCCTCCTGCGTCAGGATCCCAGAGGTATCCTGAATCATGATGTGGTGCAGAGTTGCTCCCCAACTGGCTTGGATGGCTGCATGGCAGTAACAATTTGACGATCCCACATATTCTGGTTGAGCGAAGACCTGAGCACCTGAAACAAATATCAGCAGAACCAAGACTACTGGCGAAACTATCTTACCTTCTTTCATCTTACACCTCCTCTCTCTTTTATGGTTGAGCCAGAAAGAACGATCCTTTCACCTGGCGGCATCACCTCCTTTCATAGTGAGCCACATTTACCTCCTCTGGAATGGTTTTAATCCGAACCCTGACAAGCCTTTCAGCCACTTCCTGAGCCACCCCAACAAGACAGGTCTTTTCTCACCTGAGTGGCGGCGTAACCAAATTGCTTGACCGGACCCTCAGAGGAGAGGGCGAGTAACGGCCATCTTGCGTATCTTCTCAGGCATTATTTCGCCCCGTTTCGTTAAAAAAATCACAATTTGATCCAAAATAAACGGACCTTTGTCATCTATCATCATACCAGAAGATAGAGTAAGCAATTTTCGTGCCAAAAGAGGGACTGAAGCTAAAAGGTCGATTCGATAGAGAGCTAATCTATTAGAAATTTTGGGGTTATGAATGTGTGGGGGGATGAGGAGGAAGGAGAGAGGTTCAAATTTGAATCAAAAAGTGGGACAGATTTGCCACATCAAAATTTGTATTGAATATAACTTATTAAAATTCAAGCAATAACTTACAGGGACGGACATGTCACACCCGTGGGAATTTCGTGTCGCACTTTCGGGTTTCAGGCGTAGACTCGTCTTCACTCCAGAGTCGGGCCAGCAATTGCAGCCACATCCAAAAGATTGTTGGTACAATCGGGGATAGTACTTAACCCGAATTATGGACAAAGCACCTCGCTACGCTTGGACCACAGGAGACCTTCTTCAGTCCTGCTGATTCTGCCACCTCTTCAATATCCCCGCCTACATAGACAAATCCTCCCGTGTAACGAGCAAAAGGGGCCACAAGGGTAGCACCAGAAAAGAGGGTCAAGGCATAAGGGATTTTCCTCTCCCGGCAATATTTTGCAATCCTCCGCTCCCGGTCCTTAGGTTCTCCCAAGCCGAAGAAGTCGAACATCTTATTCTTTCGGAATGAATAACTCTCTGTCCACCTGTCTAAAAGATCCTCCGGGCGGTTTAACCTGGAATATTCGCCACAGAGGCCCAGAGCCACAGAGATAGACGAAAAACAGAATGTTATGAAATGCAGACCCGAAATATATGTCAGATCAGGTACTGAGACGCAAACGTAAAGATTAATATAAACATCTCTATCTGCTCCGCATCTCAGTAGTTGTCACTAAGAAAGTAATTTCACCAATTGGTGAAAAATAGATTTTTATTTTTTATGAAACCTATTGGACCAGGATGCCAATGAAAAACCGCATTAAGGTTGGCAGGTTCCTGTCCCCAAAATCACATTCACAATGCCCACCAGGTCCAAGACGTTGACCGTGCCATCTCCGTCGCAGTCGGCACGCCAGCTTGCGCATGGGTCGGGTTGAATAATCTCCAGGATAATGTTCGCAACGGTCACAATATCGAGCACATTGATAGATCCATTGCTGTCTACGTCTCCTCTGACGCCACAGGCCCCCTCCCGGTAGACCGCCACACCCCCAAACGTGCCGACCCACGTGTTCCCGGAGCCGTCAACGGTCAGAGAAGTGACATTATCGTGGGGAAGTCCTGAGTTGCCTCTGTCATAAACGGTCCAGGTATCTCCGTCAAACTTGATCAATCCTCCATCGGTCCCGATCCACGTGTTCCCGGAACCGTCGGTGGCCAGAGACCGGACATTTATATTCACCGGCAGCCCGGAGTTCCACCTGTCGTAGACCGTCCACGCGGTCCCGTCAAACTCTGCCACCCTTGGATCAGTATGTCCAGTCCACACGCTGCCGGAGCTATCAACGGCCAGAGACGTGACATAGTTATCCGGCAGCCCGGAGTTCCCCGTGTTGTATACCATCCAGGTGACCCCGTCAAACGAACCCAACCCACCTCCATCGGTTCCAACCCACAGCTTCCCAGAACCGCTTAAGGCCAGACTTACGATAGAGTTATCCGGCAGTCCTGAGTTGGCCGTGTTGTAGACCGTCCAGATGGACCCGTCAAACATGGCCAGTCCCCGGCCCTCGGTCCCGATCCACCCGTTCCCGGAGCCGTCTATGGCCAGGGATGTAACAAAATTATCCGGCAATCCAGAGTTAGCCTCATTGTATACCGTCCAGGTCATCCCATCGAATACGGCCAGGCCACCGCCCCAAGTCCCAATCCACACCTCTCCGGAGCCGTTGGCAGCCAGAGAATAGACCCAGTCGTCCGGCAGATCCGAATTAAGGCTGGTGAAAGCTGTCCACATCGTGCCATCAAGCAGGACCAGCCCACCCTGTCCAATTCCAATCCACACCCTCCCCAAGCTGTCAACAGCGAGGGAGGAGACCCAGTTATCCGGCAGCTCGGAGTTGCCCACGTTGTGGCTCGTCCAGTTGACCCCATCAAATTCTGCCAGGCCTCCGTATTGCGTTCCGATCCACGTGTGCCCCAACTCGTCAACGGCCAAAGATCTCACAGAGTTGTCCGGCAGTCCTGAGGTAGCCGCGTTGTAGATGGCCCAGTTGGACCCGTCAAGCCTGGCCAACCCGCCCCCCTCTGTACCAATCCATAACCTTTCAAACTCGTCGAGGGCCAATGATTTAACAGAGTTATGAGGCAGTTCGGAGTTGGCCGTATTGAAGATCGTCCAGTTGGACCCCTCAAGCCCAGCCAGCCCTCCGTATTGTGTCCCGATCCATACCTCCCCGGAATCGTCGATGATCACAGATTCGACATGGTCATCCGGCAGGGCGGAGTTATCCGTATTGTAAACCGTCCACGTCGACCCGTCAAGCTGAGCCAAACCATCCTCAGTCCCGATCCACACGCCCTCAGAACCGCTGATGACTAAAGATTCGACATGGTCATGGGGCAGGCCGGAGTTGCTCGTGTTGTAGACTGTCCACGTCCCGGCTTCAAACTCCGCCAACCCTCCCCAAAAAGTCCCAATCCACACCCCCCCGGAGCCATCGATGGCCAGAGAAGTGACCCAGTCATCCGGCAACCCGGAGTTCCCAGTATTATAGACCTTCCAGGTCCCCCCGTCAAATCTGGCCAGCCCTCCCTCCAAAGTCCCGATCCACACCCTGCCGGAACCGTCAATGGCCAGAGATTCGACGTAGTTATCCGGCAACCCTGAGTTGGCTTTGTTGTAAAAGACCATCTCACCCGTAGTCTTATCCAGTCTGGTCAGTCCTCCGTTCGTACCAACCCAAAGGGACGCACCCCCCGTGGCAAGAGCATAGACATTTGCCCCTGAGGTGTAGTTGATCCACTCAGGGTGTTGGGCGTAAGAAACCTCTGTCAATGGAATGAACACCATCAAAAGCGTAAGCGTAAGTCGGAAGCGATACATAGCAGTTGCTCCTCAAACAAATATTGTGTGTTGTACGACGTGTACACTATCCATTCCTACGAATAGGATGACTCCGGCGAATTGTAGTCTAGCGGCTTGTCCCCGTAATATTCACGCCCACCTGTCTGCGGGCTAGAAGGTCGCCCACAGAAATTGAACAGCCTCTCAGGCGTAGTCTGAGGCTTTGAGCCCATATTTTTTCAGCAATCGGTGAAA
>JBHIER010000190.1:0-6761 GCA_046760705.1 bacterium | reverse complement strand
AGTTATCTCACGGGGCGGGCATCGTAACCCTAACCCAAAAAGATTTTGGTTGCGCCTTTGCCGCGCTAAGTCATCATCCGACTCGATCGGATGATCCAGGGGGTTCAAGGGTCCCTCTTTATGCATAATGCATAATCTGGGTTTCGGTCTCCGTCATCTAAATGGCGTAGCGGATGGTGGTAGTTCCGTTATGGTCTGCATTGACCCCAAGCCCTTCCAACCCTTCGCCAATAACCAGCCCCATAGCCAGTCCGCCGGCCCTCCGGGTATCATGTCCCTTCGAGTACAGCCCTCGGACATCCAGACGTTCCATTGAGCCGAACTTTTATTATTTTGTTTCTCTCATGGTGTTATTATATTTAAAGCGTAGAATGCACCGGGTGGCCGGTTTTACAAGAGGGAGGTCTGAGCTGAGAGATGACGGAGAAGAGAAGAGAAAAGGGGCCAGTCCGAGGGCCCAGTCCCTTTGTCAGAAAGATACGAGACGAAAAGATTGCGGAGATCATCGACGGATATATTCGAGCCAAGGGGTTTTTCGATCAGTTTGACCTCCAGTTTCGCAACGGTCAATCGATCTCCTTCGAGGCCATCAAGGAGATCGGCGATATTCTGTACGATGTCAAGGAGAGCCACCACCTCATTTTTAGAAGGGTCTTGGACCCAAAGACGCGGAGGCTGGAAGAGGCCAAAAAATTTTGTCCCGATGAGAGCGAGATCGCCTTCATGAACAATATCGGTCTGATATTCCACAAGCTTGTTGTTGCCCGGGAGCTGAAGTACGTCTTGGAACATTATGAGGAGGATACGGACCATTACCAGGAGACGAAGAAGGAACTGGAACTCTTCTTGGAGCGGATCGATACCCTTTTCACCCGGGGTATTGAAATGCTGAAGGGGATGATGCACAACTACCGTGGGACTATTCGGCTCATGGCTCTCTTCTGGGAGAACAGAGCCTTAGTAGAGAGGGCCTTTGGCCTCGATTTGAAGCAGCTCGTCGAACTGATATGGGGTGCCGGCAAGTACGAGGATGCCACTCTCAGCTTGGGAGAATACTATCTCGAACAGGGTTGGCCTGATAAAGCGGAGAAGATGTTTCAGGAGGTACTGTCCGTCAACCCGGGCCACCGCAGGGCGAAGTCTTATCTTCAGGGGAAGGGGATCGCAGGAACCTCTTCCGTCTCAGCCGCACGGCAGTAATGTTCAAAGGACGGTTCGTGCCTTCTATCAATTGCCATCGATCCGAAGAGATGACTATCCCCAGTGATCTCAAATGGATGCCCAAGGTGGTTACCAAAGTGGAAAGGGTGGTCCAGGAGGTAGGGTTTGACGAAGAGGCCGGAGATTTTCTGGCCATTGCCGCAACGGAGGCTGTGAATAACGCTATCCTCCATGGAAATAAGGAGGATGCTCGCAAAAAAGTGCGCATTCGTTTCGAACGGGGCGCCGATAGACTGACCATCTATGTCTCCGATAAAGGTGGCGGTTTCGATCCCGAGGCCACCGAAGACCCGACCGATCCGAGAAATCTTTCGAAGCGATCGGGACGGGGTCTGTTCATCCTCAAAGCGCTCATGGACGAGGTAGAGATATCGTGCACCTCCAAAGGCACGACAATAAAGATGACCAAATATAAGAGAGCGGAGCATCGGTCACAGGGAGGCCACATTTGCCTGAGTCGTTCTTTTCACAAATAGGTTTATGGATTTAATGGCTGAAGGCACGTGGTGATCTCTGGAGGATGGATCCATGATCCTGGTTTAACAGTAATGAAGCTCCTAACGAAACTGGATGCGCGAAAGTCGAAGCTGGAGAAAGCACAACAGGAGCCCTGAACCAGCATCGGTCAAGGTCGAGCATCGAACCCGAGGAACGAAGAGCACCACCTGTAAAGATTGACACATCTCTCGAAATAGGTCCCTGAGGGGGAAACGGTCTTTTGCCTGCCGGAGGCTCCAATTTTCATCGTATCAGTGATGTTGGATTTCATACGGTCTGTTCAGGAAATGGTGGCTGAGGCGAAAAATGGGGACTGAGCGTCTTTACACTCTGGATCGAAAAGTGAGGGAGCGGGCCGTCCTGGTGGGTGTGGCCCTGCCCTCTCAATCGAAGCGGCAGATAGAGGAGACGTTAGATGAGTTGGCCCTTCTGGCCGACACCGCCGGGGCCGATGTGGTCGGCCGGGTGGTTCAGGAGCGGCATCGTATCGATCCGGCCTACTTTATCGGTCAGGGGAAGGCCCAGTTTGTAGCCAGGTTGGTGGAGGAGCACGGGGCCGATCTGGCCCTCTTCGACGATGATCTGTCGCCAGCCCAGGTGAGGAACCTGGAGGGGATCATCGGGGTGAAGATCGTCGATCGCAGCGGACTCATTCTGGACATTTTCGCTCGTCGGGCCCGCACAAAGGAGGCTAAGACTCAGGTGGAACTGGCCCAACTGCGATACCTTCTGCCTCGCCTAACGCGCCAGTGGACCCATCTGTCCCGGCAGCAGGGAGGAATCGGTACGCGCGGCCCTGGCGAGACTCAGTTGGAGGTGGACCGGCGGCGGGTCCGAGAGAGGATCGCCAAGCTGTCGCGTATGCTGAAGAAGATCGACCTGGGACGTGAGGTCCGACGAGCTCGGCGCAGGGATTTTGTCCGGGTCGCCTTGGTTGGTTATACCAACTCGGGCAAGTCAACCCTCCTCAATGCCCTGACCAAGGCGGAGGTCTTCACCGAGGGCCGCCTCTTCGCCACATTGGATGCCACCACCCGGCTCGCCCATCTGGAGAACGGACAGAAAGTTCTCCTCACAGATACCGTCGGGTTTCTGCGAAAATTGCCCCACCATCTCATGGCCTCCTTCAAAGGGACCCTGGAGGAGGCGGTCGAGGCCGAGTTGCTGCTACACGTTGTCGACGTCAGCCACCCAAATTTTGAGGATCAAATGGTGGCCGTGAGGGAAGTTCTGGAGGAGTTGAATATTTTGGATAAGCCCTGCCTTCTGGTATACAACAAGATCGACCGCCTTAATGGGACAACGCTCCTTGGCCGACTGAAAGAGGAGCACCCTGAGAGCGTGGCCATCTCCGCCCTCAAAGGCGACGGCCTGAACACCCTCAAGGCTGAAATCAACTCATACATTAAGAGAAACGTGGTAAATGTGGCAAAAAGCCCGACGCTGCCACCGGGCTAAAATAGTCGATGTATTTTCTGACATCATCATCGACTCTTTTATAAGCATAGCACCCTTTTTGAGAGAAGAATTTGGGGTGATAAACAGGGCAGACAATATATTGGTATTGATATTTTTTCGAGTGATGCAAGGGGCAGACCCATTTGTGACGCCATCGATTCTGTTTTTTATCATAAAAGATACCTCTGGAGAGCATTTCCAGATTGGCCTCACAGATTCGATTGCCGCTTTTCGTATATCGGGTCTCTTTTTCATTGTTGGGTCGCTGTGTATTTCTGGGATTGATCGAGATTCTAAGTTTTGCATGGAGGGTATTGATGATATAATTGAGGATAGGTGCTGTATCATAGATGCCATCACCCATGACAGCTTCAATGTCAAAATGGAATTTATGTTGGAGAAGGTCGAAGATAGAAATAAACATGGTTGAATCCTGGACACTGGCGGGTTTGGTCATTTCCCACAGGGGTAATTCAGAGATGGCATCGATGACGGTATGATTGCGGTAGCCCCAGAAGTATTCGACTTTCTTTACACCTTTAGGGAAGGTAATAATGACACCTAAACGGGCATCAGGATCGCCTTTGGGGAATTTAGATTTATCGAATCGATCTCTGACATTGGTTTTGAGGTTGTTTTCTTTGACATTGGCCAGGATGGGGGATGGGTATGATTTGTTTCTAATCTATGAGGCTCTGTATGAAAATGGATTCACACACTCAAATATCCATGTCCTTTATGGTGACGGAAACGATTTTCAAAGCAGCCACACTCGCTACCAAGTTCCCAGTGAATGGGGAGTATCCCAAATTACAGACCGTCCTAATTCAGAATCTGACATACAAGATGTGTTGTCCGATGTTTCATCCGTTATGACGGCTCAGGACTTTCTCTGGGTATGGTGGATGGAACATGGAGGTCCAGACCCCCATCAAGGCGGCTGCCCCAATATCTATTTTGAGATAGAGAATACGGGAGAACTTGTCTATGACCATGAATTTGCAAGCTATGTGGATCAGATCACGAATTACGAGAGGGGATCTTCTTCTGTTATGACGTGCCACAGTGGTGCAATCATAGACGACTTGAAAAATAACAAAACTGTGACACTGACGGCTGTTCCTTGTGGGAGAGGGACGAGCTCGGATCAATATGACGTTTGGCACGCTCAATTCACATATAATCTCTTCTGCGCATTGGATTGGGAGACACCAGGT
The DNA here is from genome assembly GCA_046760705.1 of bacterium. GTDB lineage: Bacteria > JBHIER01 > JBHIER01. Next base: position 2,367 of record JBHIER010000190.1, on the reverse strand, counting down.
GGCAGTCCAGTTGATGCAGACGACAACTCTAACGGTTTGGTCTCCATGTATCAAGCCTGGGATTACACATCCGATAACAGAACATGGAGATCAGATCCTCAATACAGCGATTTGGGTAATATTGGGCCCAAGAACAAATTCCTTGCGTCCAGCTTATGGCGGGAGAGAAGGTTTCTATCCTGAATTCTCAGAAACTCCTCAATATATACGCCGAGGCCATAGAGCTATTCCAGTATGGGATCTCAAACTTCCCAGGTCACGAAGGTGCCAAGTATTCTCTGCTCCAGTTGATTTTCTGTTATGAAATGATGGGAAGAGAGACGGAGATCATTCTCTTTCTGGAAGGGATCGCAGCCGAGCATCACCATCAAGGTCTGGGACTTTCTGCTTTAGCCCAAAGTATCCCTTATCTGGAAAGGGATGGAGAGCCTCAAGAAGCATTGAACAGATGCCGGAGTCTTATGGGCCGATACAGGGAAGAGCAGACGCGGAAAGATCTGCTTTTCCAGATGGGCAACATCTATCTCTATGGGCTTGAGGATGAAACAGGGGCGGAAAAGACATTTCGGGAGTTTATCGACACTTACCCGGGGGATGATTTGGCCGTAATTGCTCAGGCAAAATTGGCGCTGCTTGGTGTGTCCGCCCCGACACCGAAACCGACTCAAGAAGGGGTCAGGGTTGCGGAACGGCCCCAGGTCTTCCATCTTTTCCAGGACCATCCCAATCCCTTCAATCCTTTAACCAGCATTCGGTATTCAGTAGCCAACGATCAGGCCACCGCCGGCTATGTCACTCTCAAAATCTACAATATTCTTGGCCAAGAAGTAAGTACATTAGTGGATGAGGTGAAGAAGGAGGCGGGGTTGGGACGGAACGGATAGTTTCGGCAGAGAGGTGGCAAGTGGGATTTATTTCTACCGCTTGACGATAGGCCAGTTCACAGATACGAAGCGTATGGTGCTGTTGAGATAGCGTCCGGTTTTACACTGGACGACAACAACCTGTGTAACGCACGGCAGTCCAATTAGGATTGAAAAAGCGGGCCGCGGAAACTCCCGGGGCTTTCTTCTTTTTGGAGATGGAGGGTTTGTCCCCTCCAATCCAACAGAAGACGACGCGGCCTTTCCACCCTCTGAGAATGACATAACCGGAACAGCGGTAGTTGTCAGTGCGCCCAAGCCCACCTCGCAGGAAGCCGAGAAGAGAATGCTGGTGCGCCTGTTCCCCCAGTCGGTGGGCCAATGGGAGCAATTGAGGGCGATGGATCTTGTGATCGTCTCCGAGATTCCCTCACCGGAGGTGGTGGATGTCCTGGTTACCCCTTCCCAATTGAGCGAAATTGAAGCCCTGGGGGTTCGGTCCCAGGTTCTCATGGATGCTCAAGCGGTCCGTCAGGCTGCGGCCGAGGCCATGATGACCATCGATCCCGAATTTCACACCTATGATGAGATGACTGCTGAGCTGGACTCTTTGGCCCAGGCTTTTCCAGAGATAGCCAGGCTGGAGAGCATCGGCCTCTCTCCTCAGGAGGGGAGGACCATCTGGCCCTTCAAAATATCGGACAACGTCCACACCGAAGAAGACGAACCTGCCGTTATGTAGAACGGAGTCCAAATAACCATAAAAATTTTGATTGACTTAGACTCTGAAATGCCTTATACTTAAGAAAGACTGGAGAGTGAAAGAGAAAGGAGCTTAAAAATGAGCAAAGTGTTCTTTACCGGGGTCTTTTTGTTTGTTGCCCTTGCTGTCTCCGCCCAGGAGAGCGAGACGATAAAAGATCTGCTAATCCGTCTGGAGGAGGGTTAAAAAGCATTCATCAACGGATAGATGGGACGGAAAAGAGCCTGAACCAACGCATAGATGATTTAAGAAACGATGAAACTCCCTGGCACGGGATTGAGCTCCTTCGGGAGGGAGAGGTGGACGAGAAGCGGGACATCAACGCTGACGGAAACATTAACATTCTCGATGTGGTGCTCGCGGTGGGCATCATCCTCGAAACGTACGAGCCCCCAGGAACAGCTCTGGGCGGCTGATCTGAACGACGATGGCGAGACCGACATTCTGGATGTGGTCTATATTGTCAACATCATCTTGGATTCTCCGTAGACATCGTCGGGTACGCCGCACTCCATATATGGAAACTGGCGTGATCCTTTAAAGATCGCCCACAAACCGTCAAGGAGCGATGTGTCGTGAGGAACTCCTCAATATGGTGTAACAGAATAGCCTGTTGTTTGATTGGGTTCCTCTTCATCTCGACGGCCGTTCTGGTGGATTCGAAAGTCCGCGCTGACGAGGATAGGATGCTGGTGCGCCTGTTCCCCCAGTCGGTGGGCCAATGGGAGCAATTGAGGGCGA
>JBHIER010000189.1:0-6773 GCA_046760705.1 bacterium | reverse complement strand
CAAGGGGCTACACTACATTCTGATAGAATGGTATTCCCAGACCTTGGAAAGCGTGATTTCGCAACCACTATATAGTATTACCAATAAAATCTTTGTTTTTTGTGCAAAGGAATTAAAGCAAATCAGAATATCAGCAAATCAGTAGGAAGGGGATCAGATTACCAGAATATCAGATTCTATCCTGATGTTCTGATCCCCTGATATTCTTCCCACTGATACCCTGATCATCTGATATACTTATTCTCAAAGTGCGATTGCGGCTCTGCCGCGCTAGGTATCACGTAGTATAGCCTCTTTTCCTATTAATGCCTTGTGGTAAGGCACGCTCAACTGATCACGAACTCTGAATAGTGGAACGCCACTTGTTTTACTCCCCTTTCTCAGCGTATTGTTCAGGAGACTCATCGAATTTCACCTTACATCCCTGAGAGCAAAAATAGAAGGTTTTGCCCTGGTAAACGCTGGTGGCTGCAGCTTCGTCCTCTTTAACCTCCATCCCGCAAACAGGATCTCTGGTCATTCTTTTCACCCCCTTTCAGTAAAATCTTTCGCAGATTCTTTCTCACTTTCGCTTTTTCCGGTTCTTAGCAGTATACTTCTGTGGGTCTTTCTCGAACTCCGCCTGACACATGGGACAGCACAGATAATAGATCTGTCTTCCCAAATGGATCCTAATGTGGGCTTTATTGGGGTTCATCTTTCGCCTGCAAACAGGATCGCGATGCATCTTCTCTTTCCTCCTTATATGACTCCTATTATTTTCCCCCTTGCATCACCCGCAATCTGTGAATAAAAATGAAACTCCCTGTAATGGCCATGAAAACAACACCGCCCCCCACTAAAAAAGAATGAATTTTATGCAACCCACCCAAAAACCACCCGCCGTGAATATCCCTTACAAAATTATGCACATGATCTTCAGGAAGAAAAGCCAAATATAACCCTGCCAAGCCCTGGACCAACAAGAAGACGGCCAAGGTAATGGCCACCCGGCGGTGCCATGTTCTCACTATAAATCCGCCCATCCTATTCTCCAATGGCGTTCACAAACTTTCGATCACCTTCTTTAGCATAACTGCAACTTGCGCGGCTATCTCCCGCAGTTTTTCGTTGTCTATCATGCCCACGGCCCCCACCGGGTCGATGGCCGAGACAAGCGTTTTACCCGAATCGTCCTCGTAGACGATGACGTTGCAGGGTAAGAGTAAGCCAATCTCTCTTTCAGCCTGAAGAGATTGATGGGCGAACGGTGGATTGCACGTCGCGAGAATGATGTATTTCCTGAAGTCTACATCAAGTTTCTTTTTCAACGTGTCCTTGACATCAATCTCCGTTAAGATGCCAAAACCCTCTCTTTGCAGTTCTCCGGTCACCCTTGTTATAGCAGCTTCATAGTGGATATCCAGCGCCCTTGAAAATCCATAACTCACGCCAACCCCCTCTAAAATTTGTGATACCTTTATCGACCAGATTTCCAAAGTCTCTCTTATTACACTACGGAATAAAGCCCTACATTACACACCTATATCATCGTAGTGTAGCTCTTTTTGGGCGTATTTCTATTGTACCTCAATCCTCAACACCGTCGGCAGATGTTCTCTCTTCTCATAGATTCGATTAATGAGCCAAACAATGAAGAAGGCCACGATGAAGCCGGCAAAGGTACCGAGAATCCCGCTCCCTTCAGTGCCGAAGAGGGAGTAGCCGACAAAATATCCGACAATGCCCAGGAGGATAGGGAAGATGAAAAGAACCAGTCCTGAAAAGACCCGCATCTGCGGGCGATAGCTGATCTGAACCCGGTCACCGATTTTGGCCTGGAGTCGGTTGTCCGCAGTGATTTGGCGTACGTTCTCGCCCATAGCAGTGCAGGCGAAGCGAGCCCCGCAATGATGGCACTGTTCTCCGGGCTCCATTTGCACCACCACTTTATCACCTTTGACTTCGACAATTTTTCCTGCTTCAGTATCCATGTCTCAACTTCTGCCTTTATGAGATCAGATCCTCCTTCTTTTGTTCGAACTCATTTTTGTCTCCGCAAGTCCAAAAATCATGCATCATCTCTCACCCCTTTTTAAATTCTCCGCTCTCTACAAGATTTCCTCAGGGCGGCGCTTCGCGGCAGCACCGCCCTGAGAATCCCGAAATCATGCCTCACTTCACCATCCCATGCCCGCTCTCTTTCGGCAAGGATTGCAGTTTCTGTAACTGCTCCTGCGTCAGCACCTGGCGCGCCTTCTTCATGCTATCCAGGCAGCCCAGCCTGATGTCCTGGCGCAATGAGCCCATCTGGAAGAATTTGGCCTTGGCCTTCTCGAAGTCGATCGTATCCTGACCGAGAATCTGGCCCAGCTCTATCTAAGCAATCTCGAAGTCAGCCTTCTTTCGAATGGCGACCTTCTTGTGAGCCGACCAGATGGCCTTGATGCCCATCATTTGCTTGTCCGACAATCCCAGCTCGTCGGCATACTTCTCATGAAGGCCGGGGGCACCAAAGCGATGCAGAATCTTGCAGACTGGATCAGCCATCCCCTCTTTGTTCATGCCCATCCCCATCATGCCTTCGCCCATCATCCCGCCCTTCATCATCTGACCCATCATACCACACCTCATCTTGCACATGGGGCACATCCCCATCTGTTGAGATGCTTCTTCCTCCTGAGCTTCGGCGTGATGTTCCTCGTGCTGAGCCAGGGCAAAATTCGCCGGTACAAAAACCACCAAAGCCGCAATCAAGCAGAGTCTCAAAACAGTGGATTCACCTCCTTTCGAGGATTCTGTTGAAAGATACTTTTTTAGGGTACCAAAGTCAAGTATTTTCAAAAATGAGAATGAGTGTGGCAGGCACAAGGTCGATCTTCTCATCGAAGTCTCCTTTCGCCGTGGGTTAAACTGAGTTTAAGCAGCGGAGGGGTGATGAAAGTGGTAACCATCACCATGACGATGATAGCCGAATAGACTGATTCTGTGATGACGCTATGGACCATTCCGTGGCTGGCAAAGATAAGGCCCACCTCTCCTCGAGGTATCATCCCCAGACCGATGGACAGTTTGTTCAACCTCTTCCCTAACCCACCCCATCCGCATACTACCTTTCCGATTATGGCCATGATGGTTAAAACAGCAGCCAGAAGCAGCGTTCTCGGTTCGAGGAAAGCACGAAGGTTCACCATCATGCCCATTTTGACGAAGAAGATGGGGATGAAGATGGCGGCCACGGGTCTTATCAGCTTCCCGATGCTCACCTGGGGTGTAGCCTTTTCCACAACCAATCCGGCGGCAAAGGCGCCGACTATCGTCGCCAGTCCAATTTCGTGGGCGACAAAAGCCAGGAACAGACACCAGAGAAAAGAGGCCACAAAGATCACCCCTCGGACGCGCATGCGGTCAATGAGTTTCATCAGATGAGGGGTAACCACTGCACCTACGACCAGGGCTCCCACCAGGAAGACAATGGCCAGACCGGCTAGGCGTAATATGTTTGCCACTTCAACGGTATGGGTCTGGAGTATGCCCACCACTGTAGCCAGGATGACAAGCCCCATCACATCATCCATGACGGCCGCACCCAGAATAATCTTCGATTCATCCAGTTGTAGTTTACCCAGATCGGCCAGCACTCTGGCCGTAATACCGATACTGGTAGCGGTGATAGAAGCTCCCATAAAGATGGCTACCTCTGTTGAGCCACCGGCAACATTGAGCAATTTGCAGCAATAATAGCCCAGGAAGAAAGGTAACACCACCCCTATTACGGCCACCAAGAAGGAAGACCTACCCATCCGCATCAGCTCCTTCAGCTCCAATTCGAGCCCAACTTCGAAGATTAAGATGATCACTCCGATCTCCGCTAACACCTCAATATAATCATCCAGTTGGACCCAGCCGAGGAGGCTCCCACCGATGAGAACCCCAGCAACCAACTCTCCCAGCACTGCCGGCTGTCCGAAACGCTCAAACAATTCACTGACAACCTTAGCCGCAGCCAGTATTATAATCAGGTTAAGCAGGACCCTACCTATTGGCACCTCCCCTTCTCCCGGAGTCGGTGGGGCAGGGGTTGAGTTTCCAACCGATAGATTGAAAACCACAAACCCGGCTAAAAGAACGACGGTCATAAATGCAGAATTTGATTCTTTCAATCCAAGCATAATTTTAAACCGCAGAGAAACGCAGCGCCCTCTCCGTTCTCAGATCTTCTCGGTGCTCTCTGAGACCTCTGTGATCCATTTTCAAAAATGAGAAGGAGGGGGTCAGGGCATTTTTGCTCCCCCCCTCAACCCCACCATGAAAGCCTGCTGCCAAAGCTCCGCCTAAAGCCCTCACGAGACCTTACCCTTTCAGCAACATCATCTCTCACATCCGTCCTTGCCCCGGCTTTCCGTACGGACTCTTCAATTTTGGTCCCGTTCTAAAGAGCCCTTTCTCCTCTCTCCCCGGACCTGATCCTGACAGCCTCTCCAATATCAGAGATGAAAATCATCCCATCGCCCTTTGCCCCGGTGTGGGTCACCCCTTGTATGACATCGACAAACTTATCCACGTCCTCGTCGGCGCAGACGATCTCCAACTTGGTTATTTCGGGATATAACCTTCTAATGTCTGTTGAGTACTCGAAGTAGTTGGGATCAAATCCGTATCCCACCGGATGGACCTCCACAACCGTCATCCCCGGCGCACCCGCCTCCTCCAGGGTCTTGACCAGTTCGTTGATCAATTGCGTCCGAAAATAGACCTTTATCTCCTTCATAACAAGCCTCCATCGTTAAGAGTTATCGATCCCCTTCACTCCACAATCAACTTTCCCCTGAGCATGCCCATCCCGCAGGTGAACTCGTACTCGCCCGGTTTCTCAGGGGTGAACTCCACAGCCACCGTTTCATACGGAGTGAGGAGAGCACTTTTGTTGAAGTCTGGGAAGAGAACCCGCTCTGAGCAATCCACCGTCTCCTGGCGATAAAAATTGATCCGGACGGGTTTGCCGTGTTCGACCACAATCACATCAGGGCTGTACCCGCCCTTGACCCTGACCCCAATCTCCTGCACGCCGCTGGCGACCTCTGCTCGTGCCGCCTCCTTCTTGGAAAAGAAAAAGAACCAGATGACGAAGACGGCCAGGGCAAGTCCGCCAAGGGTGACGACAATTTGTGGAACAGTCATGTTTATACCTCCTGAGGTTTAGGGGCTGGGATAAAATACGTTACCAATTCAAACCTCATACCTCTTTATTTATCCATATTGGTGAAAATCAGAATGTCCCAATTATCTAATCCCACCCCCTAAATCTCCGCAGCCGTAGCGCGTTGCTCAACACGGTGACACTGCTGGCGGCCATGGCCGCCGAGGCGATAATGGGGCTGAGAAGGATGCCGAAAATGGGATACAGGATGCCCGCGGCAATGGGGATGCCCAACGTGTTATAAAAGAATGACCCCAGCAGATTCTGCTTGATGTTGCGCATGGTGGCCTTGCTCAATCGAATGGCCGTTGGCACACTGGTGAGTCTGCCTTTAATCAAGGTGATATCGCTGGCCTCCATGGCTACATCGGTACCTGTCCCGATGGCAATGCCCACGTCGGCCTGCGCCAGAGCCGGGGCATCATTGATACCGTCTCCGACCATGGCCACGGTCTTGCCCTCCAATTGAAGCTTTTGGATGTTGTGGGCCTTGTCTTGCGGCAACACCTCAGCCAGTACCCGGTCCACTCCCACTTGCCGCGCAATTGCCTCGGCCGTCCGTTTGTTGTCACCAGTGATCATTACCACCTCCAAACCCATGCGTTTCAGGGCGCTGATCGCTTGAGCTGAGTCTTCCTTGACCGTATCAGCCACAGCGATAATACCAGCCGCCCTGTCGTTCACTGCTACAAACATTGGCGTCTTGCCATCGTCTGCCATCCTGATGGCCTCACCCTCAAGTTTGCCCACTTCAATTTTGCGGTCGTGCATTAACTTGACATTTCCCAGCATGACTGAATCACCGTCAATCTTAGCCACAACACCATGGCCGGGAATGGCATTAAATCCCTTCGGATCGACAAGGGTGTAGCCCTTCTCTTGAGCACTTTCCAGAATCGCCTCGCCCAATGGATGCTCCGACCCCTTTTCCACAGAAGCGGCCAATCGATGCACCTCGGCCGGTTCAAAGCCATTGTAGGGCACCACATCGGTCACCGTCGGTTTACCAATGGTAATAGTCCCTGTCTTATCCAGAATGATGGCCTTAATCTTGTGAGCTGTTTCCAGTGCCTCGCCACCTTTGATGAGGATGCCATTCTCAGCACCCTTGCCAGTCCCCACCATGATGGATGTGGGCGTGGCCAAACCCAGCGCACAGGGGCAAGCAATGATCAGCACGGTCACAAAAGTGATGAGGGCGTAGGTCAATGCAGGCTGAGGACCGAAGTCGAACCACACCACGAAGGTCAGGATAGCGATGACAATAACCACCGGCACAAAATAGCCGGAGATGATATCGGCCAGACGCTGAATAGGAGCCTTCGATCCTTGTGCCTCCTGCACCATCTTCACACTCTGTGAGAGGGCAGTGTCTTTACCTACCTTGGTGGCCCTAAAATGAAACGATCCGGTCTTGTTGATAGTCGCCCCAATGACCTCATCGCCGACCTCTTTTTTGACCGGAATGGATTCGCCGGTGATCATGGACTCATCAACGGCGGAAGAGCCGTCGATAACCTGACCATCTACCGGAATTTTCTCTCCCGGACGCACCAGAACGTCGTCTCCTACCAGCACTTCCTCGACTGGGATA
>JBHIER010000188.1:0-6779 GCA_046760705.1 bacterium | reverse complement strand
ACGTGATATCAGTGTTGTTGCAAGCTGTCAGGACCTACGGCATCCCTGAGAGCGTCCTCACTGACGTGCTCTGTCCAATAAATTCTGTACCATTTATTTATTTTATTGGCAATGTGTTATTACAAAGAGAATCCTGTAATTGATGCGTTAACCTATCTGGGACAGGGGAATCACTCGTAATATTCTGGTTAACTGCTTTTGTTTTTGGATTTTGAACATTCGGATTTTCAACAAGAATTCTATGTCCTTTCAAACATTTAGAATGGCCAGAATTAAGGACAAAACTTTTGAGACGCTATGGTAGCGAAGCGTCGCCTCAAACCGACGAGGTATAAAAGCGAAATTCGAATGTCGAAATCCGAAACAAATTCCAATGACCAAAATCCCAATGTTCGAAACCAAAAAGCCCTTGCTTAGAGCAATTCAGCTTTGAGCTGTTTCGAATTTTGGACATTTGAATTTCGATATTGTTTCGAATTTCGTGTTTCGTGCTTCGAATTTCAAAGCAGCATAGTTTGATTTCACCACAAAAACTTGACCTAAATTTTAAGATCTCGCCTTATGAAGCAGGCTAGTACGAGGGTGACGGCTTGGGTGACGCGTACGGAGGCGGATCAATCAATATAATCGATGTGATTGCGGCGATCCATTGGCTCAGAGGTTAGGCTGGAAGCAGTCTATTTTTAGTTGATATTATGTTTGTTCTTCAATCTGAGGCCACATCACTTCTCATAAGCCAGAGCGATCATGGCCCGGAGTGCTTTGAAGGCCTCGATGAGGTTGTGGTGAGTGTAAGCAACGCTCCGACCGTTGGTGCGGTGGGCACCGGGTATCAACTCCGCCCGGTCGGCCATGCTGCTTTTGAGAAGATCGATCTCGACCTTTACGGGCGGTTTGATCTTGAAGGGTTTGAACTCTCCCCTCCGTCTGACGGCCCGAACTGCCGCTTCTCTGATGAGTTCCCTCACCTTCTCAGGAGGAAGCACTCTGGCGGCAGTCCTGCCAATTCCTTCTTTGACCATCACAGCTTCCACATCACCCAACAGCCGCTTGGCCTGATTGACCGCGGCCGAGTCTCCGGCCACCAAACCAACAGGCACACCATAGTACCCGGCAACGGCTGCGTTGATCCCCGCTTCGCTGAGGGTTTGCCCGTTAATCGTAATGTTGCTCACCGTACTGCTGCTGTAGGTGTGATCGAGCACCCCATTCTCTGTCCCGGCCCGAGCATGATAGCCGATGAAAAAGACGAGATCAAAAGTGGAGTCTATACCTTGCATCATGCTCAAAGGCTTGGGTGAACCGCTGATCAGTTCAGCTCGCTCATTCAGAAATTCGACCAAAATATTTCGCATGTTTCCGTGGGAATCGTTGACCAAAATCTCGGTGGCCCCGGCCTCCAGCGCTCCCTCAATGGCTGCATTCACCTCTTCGGTCATCGATCTTCTGGCCCGATCATAATCCTTTCCCGCAGAAGATACCTGATCGCTGTGAACGACACCTCCGATTCCTTCCATGTCTGCGGAGATGAAAACTCTGATCCCCTTCTCCTCCCGGGATTGCAGTGAGGTGAACGTTCCAAAAATGAAGGGTAAAACAAGAGCACCCTTCAGTATTCTCTTTCTCATCGGCATTCCCTCCTCTGTGGGATAGACTTTAGCTTGCGGTTGCGTAGTTCGTTCATTGGTTGCGTAACTCGAATCGTTGCTCGTTCTTCGGTTGCGTCCCGAAAGTATTGGGAATGATAGACGATTAACGAAACCGAAACGAGCCTCGAAACCGCAACCTATAGACGTATCTGCCAGTATACACCACGTCATCTCCATTATCAGAACCGACGTATTTACCTTGCCAGGGTTTGTTAACCTCCAGGCCTCCACCTCACGTCGAGATTCTTTACCGCTGCCGCCTCATCCAGGCGTGAGACCGGTGTGGTGTGGGGAGCGGTTCTCACGATCTGAGGGTTCGAATCGACCTCTTCAGCGATGGCCATCATGGCCTCGATAAAATGGTCCAGGCTCTCTCTGCTCTCCGTCTCCGTCGGCTCGATCATGAGGGCCTCGGGCACGATGAGGGGGAAATAGACCGTGGGGGCGTGAACACCGAAGTCGAGGAGCCTTTTGGCCATGTCGTTTGTCCTGATCCCTTTGGCTTTTTGCCGGTTTCCGGATAGAACAAACTCGTGCATGCATGGCCCCTTGTAGGGCAAGTCGAAATAGGGCTCGAGGCGGCGCAAGAGGTAATTAGCGTTGACAATGGCGCTTTCGCTCACCTCCCTCAGACCCTCAGGCCCTAAGATGCGAATGTAAGTATACGCCTTGACCATAACTCCGAAGTTGCCGTAGAAAGTCTGGATCTTTCCGATCGATTGCGGTAAGTCGTAATCGAGATAATATCTCTTGCTTCTTGCCTCTTGCTTCTTGCCTCTTCGAACAACCGGAACAGGCAAAAATTTCGCCAGGTCCTTCTTCACGCCAAGGGGTCCGGAGCCGGGACCGCCACCGCCGTGAGGGGTCGAGAAGGTCTTGTGCAGGTTGAAATGGACCGCGTCGAACCCCATATCACCGGGCATGGCGATGCCCATCAGGGCGTTGAGATTGGCCCCGTCCATGTACAAAAGTGCGCCGGCATCGTGGACAATCTTCGATATTTCGCAGATGTCCGATTCGAAAAGACCGAGGGTGTTGGGGTTGGTCAGCATCAGCGCTGCCACCTCTTCGTCCACCGCCTTTCGGAGTTCGTTGAGCTCAACCAGTCCTCGCTCATTGGAGCGGATCTGGACGGTTTTATATCCGGCCGTAACGATACTGGCCGGATTGGTGCCGTGGGCCGAATCGGGCAGGATCACCTTGGAGCGAGGGTTGCCCTGGGTTTGGTGATAGGCCCGCATCATCAACAGGCCGGTCAGTTCGCCTTGGGCCCCGGCGGCCGGCTGAAGCGTGATCTCGTCCATGCCAGCAATCTCGCACAGATATTGGCCCAACTCGTACATGAGCTGCAATGCACCCTGAACCGTTTCCTCAGGCTGAAGGGGGTGGATGTGAGCAAACCCCGGCAACCGAGCCATATCTTCATTGATCTTGGGGTTGTACTTCATGGTGCACGAACCCAAGGGATAGAACCCCTTGTCCACGTGATGGTTCAAGACGGATAGATTGACGAAATGGCGGACCACGCCCGCCTCACTCACTTCCGGCAGCTCGGCCGGTTTCTCTCTCAACGTTTCCGGGGGCAACAGCTCTGTGACCTCCCTTTCGGGCACGTCGCACTTCGGAAGCGTATACCCCCGCCTCCCCTTTGAGCTCAGCTCGAAGATCAACTTCTCGGCCATCATTGCTTGCCTTTCAACTTCTCGATCTGCTCCCTGGCCCATTCCGCATCCTCGTGCGTTGGGAACTCTTTGATGAAGCTTTCGTAAGCGGTGATAGCATCCTCCTTTTTTCCAGCCCTCTGATAGAAATAGCCAACGTAGAAGCTAGCCTCTGCCTTCTTCCCACTTTCGTTTTTCGGATCTAATGAAATCACCTTTTCGTAGTGGACGGCGGCTTCTTCAAATTTGCCCCGGGCGTAATAGCGTTCTCCGACGTCGAGCAAAAGCTCAATATTGTCCGGGTCTGCCTTCAGTTTCTCGATCACCGTGGCAAAGGTACCTCTTCCGGCCAGATAGTCTTCGATCTGCTGGAGAAAGGGCTCCGGGCCTCGGTACCCAAAGATCCGGTCGATCTCCTGCCCGCCGGAGTTGAGCAGGACGACGGTCGGATACCCGACGACGCCAAACTGCTGGGCAGTGGCGGTATCCTCTTTGGCGTTGATCTTCACAAAGACAGATTGTTCTGAAAAGTCGATCACCTGGGGATCGACAAACGTGGACTCATCCAGAGCCGTACACCACTTTCAGGTGGGGCTGTAAAAGTCGAGGACGATGGGCCTGTTCGAGGCTTTTGCCTCGGTCAGCCCTTGGCTCAGACTTGGAGCCCATTGGATGTGGGCTCTCCGTGCGGCGCAGCCGAAGAGCAAACCGCAAACCACGGTGGAAAAGAGAAGGAATCTTTTCATCGTCTGACCTCCTTATTTTACACAGTCGAAAGAAGCGAGCTCTTTCGGGTTTCAAAAAACATTTCGACCCATCCCCAAAAGCGACGTGCTGCGTGAGTAATATACAAATCTCTTCCCTCAAAGGCAAGCACCTTCTCATAAGGTATCGCCCAGAACGTCTCGGAAATGCTACGAATTCGCTCTTGCTGATGCAGGGCACCGTCCCAAAATTGCCAGTTGACTGAGTGCGGTAGAACTTTGATATTTTCAACCAGATTCAAAAACTGCCACGGTTTTACTGAATGGGTGTGTGGAATTAAAGCTGAATGGTGATCTGCCCCCAAGAAGACATAAGGATAGTAAGGCCTCCCCCCTTCATCTCCAAAATTGGAATTTGTCTCGCCTGCCTGCCTCAGGCAGGTCGGTCTGAGGCGAAGCTCCGTTCCCTGAATGAGATTAATAAATAGCTTGATTTTTGGTGAGAGGTGTCGTATTTTTGAGATAGAATGGTACTCCCGCATCTTCCAAAAGGAACGGGATATGAACAAGAAAGATGGTCTCAAAAAAAGCCTCTTGTTCTCAGAGCTGAGTGAGGGAGACCTGAGTGAGGTGGCCAACATTACCACCGCCAGGAGATTCGCCAGGGGAGAGGCAATTTTCAGTGAGGGCGATCCCGCCGACGAGCTTTTTATACTCAGTTCCGGACGCATCGAAATATTCAAATTGTCCGCAGATGGGAAAAGGCAAATCCTGCGCACGGTCGTCTCGGGTGAGATGTTTGCCGAGGCAGCCATGTTTTCCGGAAAAACGTATCCAGCTTACGCCGACGCTTTAACAGAGTGTGAAATACTCTGCATCGCCAAAGGGGATCTATTAAACCTATTACACACCAACCCTCAGCTCAGCTTAAAGATGCTGGGAGCATTGTCGAGCCTGCTGCGAGAGTTGACTACCTTGATCGAGGACCTATCCCTCAGGGAGGTCTCGGCAAGACTGGCCAAATTTCTTCTCGACTGCTCGGTGAAGGCCGACAGAGATTTTTTCCAGTTGGAGATGAAAATGATGGAATTGGCCCACAAGATCGGCACAGTGAGCGAGACCCTCTCCCGCACTTTAAGGAAAATGAGATTGATGGGGATCATCGACATCAAAGGCAAGACCATCAATATCCTCGACAAGGAGGTCCTCCAGAAGATTGCCTCTGGGATGAAAATCTGACCCCATTCAAGAGTCTTGACCTGTTGGCCGGTTAGTTTGGCTTAGGTGCCTTGGGAACACCCCAGTGGGGAGCAGGAGTACCACACAGGCCTGATCCAGCGTGGTCATTGCTCCTTGCGCCCTATTCTCATTGAGTGGCGGTGAGGAAGGACTCGTCGGATGAGTGGCAAGAAGGCCATTTTGTTACCCCTGGAGGCAGACAGACGCGTCTCTTCTGGCCGTTTATGGAAGATGAGAAGACACCTGATGGTGAACCGCCCGGGTGGGATAAAAGTTTGCTCTTTTAGCAAGCTTTTTTCATGTGCCGGCATTGCAATTCCCAGGAGGAGCCCGGGGTGAGCGTGACGGTGACGAAGCCTGTATCGGTTACGGTACATGGTGACGTCAACGAAAGACGAAACGGGCCCCGTTAAATACTTGGTATAGCTAACATCATTTCCCGAAACCATCTAACGAATCAAGGCAATGGTATACACTCCTTGGTCATTTCTTATTTAACGGGGCGGGCATCGTAACCCTAACCCAGGGGCAACACTATTTGTTCCTCCGGACGACTTACACTATTTCAACATTATGACTCTCGAAATTGTGGTGTGGGGAACGGGAGATTGTATCTTCCATATCTACGAGGCTTCTGGCTTCAATGACACCATACCTGATGACGGCGCAGAGCTAATCGATCCAATAACAGCGAAGCTTCGCCTCAAACCGACGAGGTATAAATCCGAATTTCGAATATCGAAATCCGAAACAAATTGCAATGACCAAAATCCCAATGTTCGGCGTCTGGCAACTTTTCACCTCTTGATCTGCGGGTCAGCGGCGCTGTGGCGTACGTTCCCTTCTTTTGAGGAGGAACCTGAGGAGTAGTCCGGCGATGAGCCCGATGGCCAGAAGAACGATAATTCGGCTGTAGGTGCTGAGGATGGTCTTCACTGTCGGCCAATTTGCACCCACCATCAGACCGGCATAAATGATGAAACCGTTCCAGACTCCGATGCTGATGAGGCTATAGAATGTCACTTTTCCTGCCGGCATGTTTCCGATACCGGCGGCGAGCGCTACGAGGGACCGGAGCCCGGATAGGAATCTGTTCGCCAGGATTACCTTAGGGCCGTACCTGCCAAACCATCTCTCCACTTTCTCCAACCTGTGAGCGGAGCGAAGAGAAGAATTCCCTCTGTCGAAAAGGGCCCTCCCCTTTTTCAGTCCGAGGGAGTATATGGCCATAAATCCGATGAAACTTCCGGCGACTGTGGCCGAAAAGACCGGAACTACATCGAGCTCTCCTCGCCCCACCAGATAGGCTCCGAAGAGAGTGACGGTGTCACCTGGAATGGGTGGGAAGATGTTCTCCACAAAGGCGCTGACAAACAGCAGAAGATAAGCGATGAGGGGCCCGTGGCTGGAGATGAGATTGATGAAGAAGTCGACCAATGATTCGACGACAGGTTAAAAGATTCACTTGTGCTGGGGCAGGAGTTGCCTGCCTGTGTCGGGCACGGCAGACAGGTACTCCTGCCCCC
>JBHIER010000187.1:0-6780 GCA_046760705.1 bacterium | reverse complement strand
CACCAACTCACTGATGATGTCGATCATCTCCTTGACGTGCTCGGCATCTTCGGGATTCTTTTTAAGCAGGGTCGTATAGATCAGCATTTCGCCGACCACGTTGTTCAACTCGTGCCCAATGCTGCTGGCGATGAGACCGAGGACCGCCTGCTTTTCGGATTGGAAGAGCCGCTGCTGAGCGGTCTTCAGTTGAGTAATGTCCTTATAGATGAGGGAGATGGCGTGGATTTTTCCCTGGGGGTCCTTGAGGGGTGTGGCTGTGATGAGGACATTCTTTGGTGTGCCGTGCTTCGAATACCGGACCGTTTCGAAGGTCCGAATCCTCTCCCCACCGTGGGCTTTCTGGGTCAGTTGAAGGGCTTCGTCCCTCACATCCTCTTTGATGAGGAGTTCATCGATATTCTTGCCCAACGCTTCCTCTGTCGAAAATCCGAAGATCTCGTGGGCCCCTTCGTTCCAAGAGAGAATCGAGTTGTCGGCGTCCAGGGTGATGATGGCATCTCCGGCGCTCTCCACGATGGCCCGATACTTCCGTTCGGATTCTCCAAGTTTCCGATCCTTCTCCTGTAGTTCTGCATAGGCTTTCTGCAGGTGGTTCTGCTGCTCCACCAAGAGGCGGTGCCTCTTCAACAGCTCCTCAGACCAATCGCCGACCATCTCCTCCAAGGTGGCTGTAGCCTCCCGGAGCTGCACCTCCAGTCGTTGTTTGGCCTTAAGGTATTCTGTGTCAATCTGTTGATCCATCATTTCACCAACCTGACATCGAAGAAACGGTTCGGCTCGAAGGGGGTGACGTACCGCTCATGATCCCGCTCATCCATAGCCACTTTGAAGCCCAGATCGAAACCCACTACCTCACCCTCGACCAGATCCAGTCCCGTATACCCGTTTTTCGGGATGCCGACTTCAGCCACAAATATACTCTCCTTACGGTCCGTTTTCAAGAGAATATCTTCGGATGCGATGATCGATCTGTCGTCGAACGGCCACCGTCTCGGTTCGGCCGAGTTGACGATCTCCACCTTCAGACCGTATCCCCCAGTATCCGCAGGCTCCAGATAGAGTCTGTAGTTGTTCCGTCCAAAGAACCATCCGTCACCGTTGGCATCGACCATAATCTTGAGAGGAACCTTCCTCTCCAGCTCGTAGGCCAGGCTGAGGTACTCTTCGTTCCAACTGGCATACACCTTCGCCCTGACTCGTGGATCTTGAAAATTGATGAAGAGCGGATACTCATCGTCCTGGATGGTTCCGTCCACTCTGGGCGTGGCGTAGTGAATCTCGGGTGTCATAGCGTATTGAGGATAAGGGTCCTCAGGGTCGTCCAGCCCGTCTCCGTCGGAGTCTCTCTCAGTCAGTCTCGGGAAATACTGCTGCCCGCCGTACGTCTCGCCCCAGCCATTGATGATCCAATTGGAAAGGTTGAGCTCCTCTAAATCGCTCAACCCATCGCCGTCTGTGTCTGTGTTTTTGGGTGAACTGGCAAGTCTTTTTTCGTCCATGGGCAGGCGGGGATCGTCATCGGGGATACCATCCTCATCGGTATCATTCGCAAAGTCGATCTGCCCCCACTTAAGAACAAACCATTTAGGGACAGGCCATTCCCGTAAGATGTGGGCATTGGCATCGAAGTGCTCGCCGAAGTCCGCGGCTGTACCGATCACCGGGGCGATGTGGTTGAACCAATACTCTGGGTACCCGCTGGCCCGAAAGAGGGCATCCACCTGGTGGTGAAACTCATGGACGAAGAGCCAGTCGTTTCCAGCGTTGTGGTTTCGATGGGTGGCTTTCCACCAGGAGAGCCCATACTCCTGGTTGCCGATCCCCTGAGTGAAGCCACCACCCCGGCCTTCGAAGAGCCATTCCTTCTTGTCGGTATCGTAGGAACGGAGACACCCTATGATGACAACCGAGGGGAAATCCTTCAAAGCATGGCCGGCCTGCTCCAACGTCTGAACAGTTCTATCATGAATTGGCCAGTAGTAAGGATCATCACCAAATATGTCCGCTCTCCTCAGATGATCTTCGACAACAATATAGGTGGCGTCAAGAAAAAACTTCATGTGCGAGTTCATCCAGTAGAACTTAATGCCGTCTTCTATCTCCTTTCTTATCCTCTCAATTTCCTCTTCAGATAGAGCCAACATGGGGGGCCATTCCGTCTGCTGCTTTGAAGTATCAACGACGTTGGCGTAGACAAGCACTGCCACGGGCAACCGCCAAAACTGCGTTTTCTGAGGTTCTGGAGGTGTTACAAAATAGATTGGACGAGAATATTCCCTCATTTCCGGAATGAGTTTAAAGGTCGGCTCTATCCTGACGGAATAGACAGTAGAGGGGGAAAGATCTGAAATTTTGAAGCGATGTCTCCTGAGAAACCCCGTCTCAGTCAACTCAGCAAAGATAGAAGTGCCCCGGTTCACACGGAGCTTAAATGCGATGGAGCGAGGAGTTTCCCACTCCACAACGGCTCTCGTGGGTTGAAGAAAGGTTATTGAGATCTGGGGCTCGCTCAACTCAGGGTCAGTGATAATTATTCGGCTGTTCATGAAGTCAGCGATGTAAACGTCACCCTCTGAATCGACCTCAACAGCCCAAGGAAGCATTCCCCCAGCTACCTCCCCCCTGAATGTGCCGAGCCGATTCCCCTGTCTGTCAAACAATCGGACCTCATCGCTGATTGAAGCGTAGATACCTTTCTCTGTCAACTCAATCTTTTGGATCACTCCATGACCATACGTGATCGATCTTTCAAAACGGATATCTCTCCTGTCCGGATCCCAGGCGAAAAGACTTATCTTGTCGGTGCCTTCATTGGCCACGTATACTTTATCATCTTCAAGAGCAAGGTCAACTGGGTGATCGAGAATGTGGCCTCCCAAGGAGAGACTGTCGACCGAAGCAATTAATGCACCCTGTGGGTCAAGAATTTCCAGCCTGCTTCTTGCCCTGTCGAGAATGAAAAAGTTCCCCCCTGCGTCACCATCAAGAGCAATCGGTTCAATGTAATCCACAAGACTGATGACTGTTTTTTGTGGACCTTCTTGACTGGCAAGTTTGAACACGGTCTGATGTTTGGAATCTAATATGAACACAGCTTCCCGCTGGTTTATGAAAATATCGGCGAAGTCTACTTCTCTGCGCAATCGAATCATCATGGTCGGACCTTTGAGTTTGGTGTGCATTCTGTATATTGCTTGAGAGTTCCTATCGGGTATAATTATGCTCCCAAACTGAGAGAGGGCAAAATTGCGTATCCAGTATAGTGGCCGCTGCTTTTTCTCTCCCGTGGGAAGTACGGTGATTCTCACATCGTCGAAGAAAGATTTCGACCCTGAGCTTTGTAGTCCAACATAACCGGCATAATAGATCAGATCGATGTCCTCAGCGACGGATGTGCCGTCCACATAAATTGAGAATTTTTCAGAATCGCGGTTCACCGCGAGTTTCAGGACGTGCCACCGGTCTTTTTTGATGTCAACGCGGGGATTGAGTATATCGTTGAACTGACCGTATTTGAAATATCCCACCAGCATTGAGTTTGGCATCTCCAAGCGGATCATGTGGGCAAACTCGGTATCGCCGTAATCCTCCGAACTGAAGAAAAGACCGCCACCCGGATCGCCCTCGACAAACTTGTACTTTGCCTCCAGCTCAAAGGACTCTTCTATGAAGAGATTGAGCATCGCTCCACAGTCGTACTCATTTGATTGCTGAACATACTGACCATCGACCACTAACCACTCTCCTTTGGTCACCGTCCACGTCGGCGCTCCGCTGCTGCTGTCCGCATAACTGGCGAAATCGTCAGAGAAGATGACCTCTTGAGCAGAGACTTTCGGAGAGGTTAAAACTCCCAAGCAGAAAATGGCAAGCAATGTCCTCTCGTTCATAGTCAAATTCGCCCCTCGCATATAGGAGTTACCGTTCACGGTTTTATTCTGTTTTCTGTCAACCCGTACTGGCCGGCGTCCCTGTCGGCCTCGCAGTTTTGGGTCGGAGCGTGGCTCCGAAAATGGCTCTCTCTGTTTAGCAGTTCTAAGGATGGAGTGCAACGATCTGGGGGGATAATTCTCCGGCTTCTTATTTTGCCCCTCTCCTAACCGTTCTGTTCAGCCCACACCTGAATCAGATTGACGATCACCTCCACGGCTTTCTTCATATCTTGAGCAGAGATCCATTCCAGTTTCGAATGGAAGTTGTGGCCGCCGGTGAAGATGTTTGGCGTCAGCAATCCCATGTAGCAGAGGCGGGCGCCGTCGGTGCCGCCCCGGATGATGTTTATCTTGGGTTCCATTCCCGCCTGCCGGATCGCCTTCATGGCATTTTCAACCGTCCTCGGCTCCTTGTCGAGCTTGTATTTCATATTTCGATAGGACTCCTCGACTTCGAAATCGAGTTTTGCCTTGGGATACTGTTTGATCACAGCCTCGGCCAGATCCTTCAGCATGGCCTCTTTCTCTTTCAGGCCCTCCTCTTCGAAGTCTCGGATGAGCACTTTTATCGTCGTTGTCTCAGTCGCCCCTTGAATGTGGTGCGGATGGACGTAGCCCTCCCGCTTCTCAGTGGTCTCCGGTGAGAGGCCATCTTTGGGCAGTTTCCCGATGATTTCAGAGGCGATCTTGATGGAGTTGACCAATTTCCCCTTGGCGTACCCTGGGTGGACGTTGTGGCCATGAATTTTCATCGTCACGGCGTCAGCGCAGAAGGTTTCGTTCTCTATCTCACCGGCTGTCTCACCGTCGACGGTGTAGGCGTAATCAGCACCGAAGGCCTTCACATCAAAATATTTCGTGCCGTTCCCGACCTCCTCATCCGGGGTGACGGCCACTCGAATCCTGCCGTGTTCGATCTCAGGGTGCTGAACGAGATAGTGGAGGGCCTCGAAGATCTCTGCGATTCCGGCCTTGTTGTCCGCTCCGAGAAGGGTGGTGCCGTCGGAGGTGATGATGTCGTTGCCGATTTGATCTTTCAAGTCGGGGTTGTCGGCCTGCCTGATCACCTGATTTGAATCGCCCGGCAGGACGATGTCCCCTCCTTGATAATTTTTGTGGATCTGGGGTTTCACATCCTCGCCCGACACGTCGGGTGACGTATCCATGTGGCAGATAAGACCTATGGTTGGAATTTTCCTTTCGGTGTTGGCCTCCAAGGTTGCGGTCACATAGCCGTGCTCATCCATGGCTGCCTCCTTGAGGCCGATCGCTTTCAAATCCTCGACCAAAACCTGGGCCAGGATTTTCTGCTTTTCAGTGCTGGGATAAGTCTCAGAATCCTCGGCCGACTGAGAATCGTATTTGACGTATTTGACAAATCGGTCCACCACAGTTTGGCCATACTCCTTGAGAGACATAAAATAACCTCCTTGAGCGCGTCTAAACAACCACTTCGAGACAACGGACTGACAAATGGGCAGTTGATAATATAATGGTGAGGATCACAGAAAACAAACGAAAACCTTTCGCGACTTCTGTTAGTTCCAAAGACCTATAATATTGGCAATCAAACCTTTGTTTTTTGGGCAAACATCTTTCGTGTGCCGTCATTGCAATTTTTGTACGGTGGAAAAGGGAACATCAAACATCTTTTCCAGAGTTGACTCGTTATGTCAGTCGTCCCCAGAACGGTGGGCGGTGGCCTCCTCATCGGCCCAGATAGCTTCCTCCCAAATCATGCCCTTACGACCTGGGACTTTCCGGATCGGCCCTGCTCGGTAAAAGGAACAGGATTTGGGACCATAGCAAAAGGTTTCGAATCTATAGCGTCTTTGTTGAGGGTTCCACTGGTCGATGATCATTTCAACCGGCATCCGAGAGCCCCATATGCAGCTTCGACACTTGGTATCGTAGGTCCGAGTATCGAGCCGTCGGTGACCCCGGTGGCGGTAGGGCGGAAGATCCGGGGGAACGCCGAACCAGGGCGGGGGATCAGTCTCTGTGGAGGCTGGGCGTTCAATCACCTTGAGCTGCTCATCTGATCTCATCGCTTTTCCCCAACAGGACAACCCGGCTGCGACTTATTTTGGGCCTGTCGATAACTTTAAACCGCTCTGTTCAGCAATAGAAATGGTTATCTCAAAATCCTGTTCTGTTCTGATACATGTCCTTTTGGTTCTGCCATTAAGACTCTTCCGGTCGGTTTTATCGTTTCATATACTTTAGAGAAAAAGCTGGATGCGTCAGGAGTTTCGTGGACAACAGCAAATGCAAGGGCAAAATCGATTTCCCCTTTGAGATCGGCCAAATCGAGAGAGTTCTGGTGACATATTCGTGTCTCAATTCTATTGGACAATCCTGCTTTCTGAGCGCGTCTTTCGAGGGACGTAATCATCTTCTCCTGCACATCCACGCATATAACCTTCCCATTTGAACCGACCATCTGGGCCAGAGGTAAACTGAAGAAGCCCATTGCCCAACCAATATCCAGAACCTTCATACCTTCCTCAACGTATGAGCTCAATATCTTCTTAGGATTTTGAAACAGTTTCCTTGTCGGACTGGAGAGAAGATAACCGACCCATACAGGACACACTCTTTCAGCCATCTACTTCACTCCTTTTTGGCTGTGGAACGACTGCCCTCCAGACGGCGAGCCCCTTGCCCCTTTTTCGAACAAAGACGAGAACATCATGGCCGATCTCACTGTGTTCTTCACCATTACTCACCCAGTCGATTTCGAACTGGTAGCTGGCGACGGCTGTATCGCCGGCCTCTTCGTTCGACGCCTCGTTGAATCGCCGGATGAGCTCCTCGAAGATGTAGCCCATCTCCCGGTTTGATA
>JBHIER010000186.1:0-6809 GCA_046760705.1 bacterium | reverse complement strand
CCACAACCTTCTGACACGCCTCGATGGCCTCATCGCCCCTGCCCAAGATTGAGTACACATAACCCAACATGCTGTATGCTTTCCCCTTAGCCGGCCAGATCCTCGTAGCAGTTTCAAAGTATTCGGCGGCCTTCTCATACTTTTTACCGTTGAAATACTCGATTCCATTATTGTACCAATCGGCCCACATGGGTTCCCGACCGCCCCAATATCTTCGGTCGCCGCGATTAACAACGTCCTCTTTGGCCGGATTCAGCCCAATAACCTTCGTGAACTCCCGATTCATCTCTTCAAACATCTTTTTCTTACCGTAGACCACCCCCAGGAGAAAATGGGGTTCCCAGTCCTTGGGAATCTGTTGCACGGCGATCTCCAATTGTTCCTGGGCTTTCTCCAAATTGTCCTGTGTAAGATAGAGCTTGCCGGAGGTGAGGGCAGCGTTCTTTGAACAGGAAAGAGAAAACATAGTAGCGTATAAAAAGGCCGCAGCAAAAACGAGTTTCGACTTCATTCCGCCCTCCCCGTCTATGAGTAGGTTATAGTGTTCGGGGTCTCGCAAAGGGTGAGACCCGCTCAAAATTGACATAAATTTAAGCAAAAAAGAGAGAAAGTCAACATCTTTTTGAGTCTTCACTGGGAGTATAGTATCAGGCCCACTTGCTTCGAAGCTCGGCGCGGCGGTTCTCCATCTTAAACCAGGCAGGGCAAGCTCCGGTCAAAAGGCGGGGTGGCGATGCCAGATTCGCAGATTATGGCGGTGATCAATCCGGCAGGGGTGACGTCAAAGGCGGGGTTGTAGACTTTTGTGCCGGCCGGGGCGGTGTGCCTTCCAAATCCCTCGGTGACTTCGGCCCAACTCCGTTGTTCAATCGCAATATGATTCCCCTTCTTCAAAGAGAGGTCGAAGGTGGAGCTTGGCGCGGCCACGTAGAATGGTATCCCGTGTTCTTTGGCTGAGAGGGCCAGTCCGTAGGTACCGATCTTGTTGGCCACATCCCCGTTGGCGGCGATCCGGTCCGCACCCACCAAGACGCAGTCTACCTTTTTGGTCCTCATCACCCAGGCGGCTGTGCTGTCGCAGATGAGGGTAGCCTCGATGCCGGCCTGCTGCAGCTCCCACGTTGTCAGGCGCGCCCCCTGAAGCAGAGGCCTCGTCTCATCGACGTAGACGCTGATCCGCTTCCCCTGTTCTGTGGCAGCGTAAATGCAGCCCAACGCCGTGCCGTAATCGGCCGTGGCCAGGGCTCCGGCATTGCAGTGAGTCAAAAGGGTCCAGCCATCCTCAATGACCTCAGCCCCATTGCGGCCGATCTTTCGACACGTAGCTCTGTCCTCCTCATAGATCTTCAGCGCCTCGCTCAAAAGCAGGCCCTTAAGCTGCCCTAAAGGTTTCTCTCTATTTCCTCTAACGACCTCTTCCAAACGACGTAAGGCCTTGGACAGATTCACACCCGTTGGCCGTGTCTGAAGGAATTCTTCCGATATCTTATCAAACTCTTTTTGAAACTCTTGATAACGTGTGACTGATGAGGCCCGCATTCCCAGGGCTACACCGAAGGCGGCAGCGATCCCGATGGCCGGCGCCCCCCGGATACGGAGATCCTTGATGGCCTCTATTAAAGGACGATAATCTTCAAAAGTTATATAGACCAACTCCTCCGGCAGCCTGGTCTGATCGATGATGCTGACCTTCCCGTCAACCCACTCGATGGTCTTGATCCCTGATTGAAGAGGCACCCTCGTATCTCTTATTCGCCCAGAATCTGAACGACCAGCTCCCGTCTTCGCGGTCGGTTGTCGAAATCGGCCAGGATGATCTGCTGCCACGTTCCCAAAATCATTTTGCCGTTGGAAAAAGGCACGGTAAAAGATGCCCCCATTAAGGCCGCCCGGACGTGGGCGTACCCATTGCCGTCACCCCAGGTAGCATCGTGATGATACCGTACACCTGTCGGGGCGACCTTCTCCAACGCCTCGGGCAGATCTTTCAGCAAGCCGGGCTCATATTCGATAGTTGTCACCCCGGCCGTCGATCCTGGTACAAAAACAGTTAGAATTCCGTCTCGAACCCCACTCCTTGCTAATGCGTCCGAAACATGAGCGGTGATGTCCACGATGTCGGTGTGACCGCTCGTCTTGACAGCGATCTTTTGAGCCGATACGGCCATATCCTACTCCCCTTGGTGAAACCGGGTCAGATCGACAAACTCCCGGTATCTCCCTTCGATCTCATCGCGGGTGAGAACTTTCAACCTCTCCACGCTGAAGGATTCGATGGTGAAGGAGGCCATAATGCTTCCGTAAACAGTGGCCCTTCTATAGGTCGATACATTCAACGCCCCGGCCTGGGCCAGACACCCCATAAACCCTCCGGCGAAGGAGTCGCCGGCCCCGGTCGGATCGCACACCTCCTCCTTGGGGTAGGCCGGAGCGGCGAAGATGGAATCTCTCGTCACCATCAGAACCCCGTGCTCACCCTTGGTGATGAGCACCACCTCGGGCCCATAGGCGAGGAGCCTTCGCCCGGCCTTTATCAGATCGGACTCACCGGCCAAAGTTCTGGCCTCCGAATCGTTGATCATCAGCACATCCACCCGGTCGAGGGTCTTTAGAAACCGGGCTCGCTTCCGTTCGATCCACAGAGCGATGGTGTTGCTCATGGTCAATTTGGAGGTTCTCATCTGACTCAGGATCTGTTCCTGAAGGTCGGGATCGATGTTGGCCAGAAAGAGGAATGGGGTGCGGCAGTACTCCTCGGAGAGGTTCGGCTGGAAGTGTTCGAACACATTGGGTTGAGTGCAGATCGTCTCCCGTTCGTTCAGATCGTTGCTGTACACGCCGGTCCAGCGGAAGGTCTTCCCCGCCATTGTCTCCAGACCGCTCAGGTCCACCCCCCGTTTCTCCAAGAAGGCGAGTTCTTCTTTCGAAAAGTCCTCCCCAACGGCGGCCACCACGCGCACCGGGGCGAAGAAGCTGGCAGCGGCCGCAAAGTAGGTGGCCGAGCCGCCCAAGGCCCCCTCCACCTCCCCGGAGGGCGTCTTCACCGTATCGTAGGCCACCGAACCCACCACTAAAAGAGTCACAGATCGGCTCCTCACATCCTTTCGGGGGCAGAGATACCAAGCAGTGACAGGCCGTTTTTCAGGACAATCTTGACCGCTTCGACCAACATCAGACGGGCCGCTGTGAGTTCGCTATCTTCGGTCACGACGCGATGGCGGTGGTAAAAGGGGTGAAAGACGGCCGCCACCTCTTGAAGATAGGTGGTCAGACCGTGAGGTTCTAAGCTCCGAGCGCATCTCTCAACCACCTCAGGATAGGCTAAGAGTTTCCTGATGAGCGCCGTCTCCTCCTCGGCCACCAAGAGGGAAAGGTCGACCGTCTCAGGCCCGGGCCTCTTCACCCCCAATTCTTCAGCGTGGCGAAGGATACTGCAAATCCGAGCGTGTCCGTATTGGACGTAATAGACCGGGTTCTCATCGGACTGCTCCTTGGCCAGGTCGAGGTCGAACTCCAGATGGGCCCTCGTCTTGCGCATGAGAAAGAAGAATCGGGCCACATCCACCCCCACCTCATCGATCAACTCCCTCATAGAGACCAGACGCCCCTCCCTTTTGGACATTTTGGCCTTCTGCCCGGCCTGGATGAGGTTCACCTGCTGGACGATCTTCAACTCCAATGCAGCAGGATCGTATCCCAGGGCCTCAATAGCCGCTTTCATGCGCGGAATGTGGCCGTGATGATCCGGGCCCCACAGATCGATCACCCGTTCGAAGGTCCGCTCAAATTTGTTCTGGTGATAAGCGATGTCGGCCAAAAAATAGGTGGGCTGCCCGTCGCTGGTCACCAGGACGCGATCCTTCTCGTCTCCGAACAGGGTCGACCTGAACCATGTGGCCCCATTCTGCTCATAAACATACTGTCGCTCGGAGAGTTTTGTCAACACGCTGTCCAGGGCCCCGGTCTCCCGCAAATCCCCCTCCCTGAACCAGACATCATAGACTAAGCGGAACCGCCCGAGGGTCTCTTTCTGATCATTGAGTATTTTTTTTATAGCGATGGTGCGAAACATGGCTCGCCTCTGAGCGGTGTCCATCTCCACGCACTTACCGTCTTCCTGGTCAAGGATGGATTCAGCTATATCCTCAACGTAGCCCCCCCGATAGCCCCCTTCAGGGGTGGCCATCTCAACTCCCAGGAGCCGATGATAGGCCGCATCGACCGATTCGGCCAAAAGGTCCACCTGCTTGCCGGCGTCGTTGACATAGTACTCCCTCTCCACAGCGTAGCCGACCGAAATCAGTATGTTGGCCAGAGCATCGCCCACAGCGGCGGCCCTGGCGCTGACCACATTGAGCGGCCCGGTCGGATTGGCACTCACAAACTCGATCTGCACTCGCTTGCCTCCCCCCAGATCGCACCGGCCATACGCTGCCCCCTGCTTGATAATTCCTCTCAACGAATCCCACAGCCACTGTCTGGTCAATCTGAAATTGATGAACCCGGGTGGGACCGTCTCCACCTGCTCGACCCACCTCGGATCGGGCTGGAGGCTTCTGACGATATCCTGAGCCACCAGTTGTGGGGAGTGGCCTACCAGTTTGGCCACAGTTAGAGCAACGTTTGAGGCGTAATCGCCGTGGGCGGCCACCTTCGGCCTCTCGATGAGATTGGCGGGCAGATCGACCCCTTTTAGATAGCCGATCCGATGGACCCCCTCGATTATGAGTTCTGTCAGATAGTCTCTTATCATCTCTCCCCTTCTCTCAGGCCAGTTCACCACCGTTCTATTCAGTTGGTCTCAATCATTTTCATCTTTGCATCGCCCCACAGCCGCTCCAGGCCGTAAAAATTTCTCGTCTCCTCCTGAAAGACGTGGACGACGAAATCGACATAGTCCAGCAGCACCCACCTCAGGCCCGAATACCCCTCGACGTGCCATATCTTCACATTCTCCTTTTCCAGCCCTTCAATAATGGCGTCGGCGATGGCCTTAATCTGGGTATCTGAATTACCGCTGCAGATGACAAAGAAATCGGTGACACTGGTCAGCTCACGAACATCCAGAACAACAATATTCTCGGCCTTCTTCGACAAGGCCAGTCGGGTGGAGAGTTGAGCTAGTCTCTCTGATTTGGCGACCATGTTTACCTCCTTTCCTGCTGAAAAGCTGCCAATTTCCTGTAGTCCCGCCCCAGGATGAGGGTCACGTCTAAGGCCAAAAAGGGGTTTTTCTGGACCAGGATGTTCTCTGTGTTGACAGCCCGGGCCACGCGCCCGGCCGCAGCCTGATCCCCACTTCTGTCAAGGAGGACGGTTTCATAAAAACCGAAGCTCTCAGCGTTTCCGAAATCGATCACATCGAAGCCCTTTCGGCGCAGAAAATCGGTCATTCTCCGGGCTATGCCGTCGACGCCGGCCCCGTTCAAAACTTCAACCCGGATGGTTCGGCCGCCACCGATTGGGCTTTCAATCCCCAACGTCTCGCCTTCGGAAACCAGCTTTCCCGGTCCATAGACCCTCTCCAGCAGAGAATAGGCGAAGAACCCGTTCAGAAGGAGAAGAACGAAAATGGCCCCGTAGGCCGTTCCCAGACCGAGCCCCCTCATCCAACGGACAACCCTGCTCTGATAACCACCCCCTTTTGTCGCTCGTGAAATTCCTCTACCTCTCATCATATGTTCTTCCAAGTAGTTAGTCCCCAGACCTTGAGTGTCTGTCCGCACCTGTCATCCCGGTCCGTTTTTTGGCCGGAATCTCGTTGTTCTGAGCAGCAGATTCCGAAACAAGTCCGCAACGAAATGAGAAACAGGTATTTCCGGACAGAGCTTAAATGGGTTGCAGTTTCCAGAAGGAGAGTGGGGATGGTATTGTGTTGAGGCAAAGGAAGATGAAAAGATCTTAAGCTCAAAATCACCATGCGATAAAAAGGAGCCCCCAGAAAATCTGTTCAAAACACAACGGATATGAGCTGCATTATGGACGCAGGGGAAGGGAATCGGATCACCGAACGTCCCAGAATCTGTTCCGATAATAGGGATAGTATCCTAACGGCGTGGCACCGTGCTCAATCTTCAGAAAGAAATTCTTGGACGGCCGATACATCAGTTCGAACCCGGAGAGAAAGGCGCCCTTGGACATTGTGCGGCCAAAACTTCCTTTTGTAAAGGGCTGATGCAGGTACCCTACATGGACGGTCAGAGAGAGCGGTTCAGAAAATTGGTATTTCATGGTGTTCATATAGAGCCCCACAGCGGTTCCCTTCCCTCCGCTGGAAGAGAAGGAGATGGAGTAGCTCTGGGACATAGAAAATCGGCTCGGATCGAGCAAACTCAGCCCACCGGACAACCGGCTGCCGAACCGGTCCATCGACGACCTGGACAGAAAGGTCTGACCACTGTTATCTTCTTGTCCCTGAAGCATATGTGGGAGGAGAAAAAGTACAGCAGCGAAAAGGAGGAACCGTTTGCTTCCCATTTTCATTCCCTCCGGTTAAGGGTGAAACTGCCTCACATGCATCACTGAGTTATAGTATAACACTTTATCTCCAAAAGTCAACCTTTTTCTGTTCAAATTTGGTCGTTCCACCTCGTACGTAATGGCGTATAAAAGTAAACGATTGTTGAGGACGTAGGTTCCCGCTCTGACCTCTGAGGGGTCACTCTCTTAGCCGGGTCGGAGTCTATCGCTCCCTTTTTTCACCTTATTCGATTGGCGCTGTCGACGTGGATAATCTTCGGCGTATGAGAGGGCGCTTCTTCTCCATCGAGAAGAACGTAGGAGAGGATGTGGACCACGTCACCCACCTG
>JBHIER010000185.1:0-6810 GCA_046760705.1 bacterium | reverse complement strand
CAAACAGCCCTCGACTCCCAGCCATTCTGCACCGCGGGCATGCATCTTTCCTGCCGTAAAATTCCTCTTTGCAGTCCGAACACCTCTGTTTTGCCAATTCCACCACCCTCACCGTCCGCTCTGATGCGCTTTCGAGTGTTACGCCATCAAACAGGCAGTTAGACATACACTTCATGCATCCTGTACACTGCTTCTCCACAATCAGGAAACGCACAGCTTTATCTGTTTCCTCTCGATGAAAAACATGGTGAGGGCAGACAACCTCACACACAGGGCAGCCGATACACTGCTCTGTGATCACCGGCCGGACTTGATCCAGATCGGAAATGATTTCCGCAGGCAAGAAATCCAGGTAGTCCGTAGTCCTCATCCGAAGAGGCGCCACCAGTCGCAAAAGCCATCCCAGAAGACGGCGACGCTCTGGAGCCTCACTGAAGCGCTGTCTTCTCTGTTTCCATACAAGAGAACGGGCTTTTTGAACTCTGGCAGTTCGCTGTTCAAAGAGAGAGAATCCTTCACTTCTCTCACACCGTTCACATGCACCCGTGATCAGGAGAACAGGGTGCCTCTGAATCGCCGCCAATTTTAGGAACAACTCAGGGACATCACCGGCACAGGCGATAGGCGGCACTCCCTGTCTGTACACGCGCTCACACCTCAGTATAATCTCAGGCTGGGCCAACAGACGCGGTGGGGGGAGAATGCCCTGAATGGCTCCTTCAGGACAGGCTGCTGTGCAGAAATGACACGAGATGCAATCCTTCGGGAATGTCACGGTGCTGCCGCTCAGCAGAAAGCCAGGAACCGGACAAACATCTTGACAGGCTGAGCATGCGCTTTTTCCCGGTCCAGTTCTCAGACATCGGCCTTCATCTCTGATTGGCTTTGGAAATAAAGGCCTTTTCCATGATTCCATGGGATATCCTTATAAAATTTTGACCGTCTCTGATTCAACCATCTCAGCAAGCGCAACGGCGACTTTCTTGAACAACGGATGATCGGTTGCCTTTCCCAGTGCCTCGGCAAATTGTTTGATGGGACATGTTATCAATCTTATCAGGTCAGCAGGCGGCTCTCTGCCGTCAGATTTCAGAATGGCCAGGAATTCCAGAATCACACCGATTTGGTCAGGACGCTCACCTGTGGTTTTCTTAAATTCGAATCCTGCATCCGAGTAAAGAGACAACAGCTTGGAGATGAATTCCTGGGGTGCCACCTCCTTCTGGTGAGCAGCCAGGAACGGAGGAACAAACCGGCCGCATGGGATCCGGAGGAGCTTGAAAAACTCCTCCTCCTCATCTCCTCTGAGCTCCAACCCCATCGCCTGAACTCGTTCTTTGTTCGGAGGCTCAGTCACTAAAGATGACAGAAGGAGAATTGAGGCAGGGCAAAACACCTCTCTCTCTTTATTGATTATGGCTGTCATTGCTGGCTTCCAGGTTTCAAGTCACCTACCGTTCAAATTGAACATTCGGCAGAGTCAGCGTTGGATCGGCAAACCCCTCTGGAACCTCACCGACAGAGACCGGATCACGGATCACTTCAAGCGCCCTACCCATACAGGCCGACACGCAGGCCGGCTCTAAACCTTCTGCCAGTCGGTGGGAACAGAAGGTGCATTTTTCCACTTTGCCGGTGCTGGTGTTGAACTTAGGTGCTCCGTAGGGGCAAGCCCATTCACAGTAGCGGCAGCCCACACACCTCTCCTGGTCGATCAGCACAACTCCGTCCTCTTCCCTCTTGGTAATCGCGCCAACAGGACAAGACTTCAGACAAGCGGGTTCGTCACAGTGGTTGCAGGACATGGTTATGAAATCGCGCTTGGGAGTCGGGAAAATCCCGCTCTCTTTTTCAATCACGACCCGCCAGTTCACTTTTTCGGCATCCACACCTTTCACAGCGATCGGAGAATATTGTGGATAGGTGTTGTTCTCTGCCTTGCAGGCCACTTCACAGGTGTGGCAGCCCACACATTTGGTCAAGTCTATTTTCCAGCCCAATTGAGACATGAGGACCTCCTTTGAATCAGACTTTTTCCAGCCTGACACGGGTGTCATAGAAAGAGGCTGATCCGCCTATTGTATCCTGAAGACATACATTCCCCAGCTTCGGATCCAACATGTTCAGCGGTGCACAGGCAATACCCAGTCCTCGTGCCGGGTCATACGCCCCACCATTCACAGGACTGGATCCCATCTCCCAGTGTCCGTAACTGTGACAAATGGCCACAACTCCGGGACGGATTCCATCCGTTACAAACACCATGCCCTGCACAGTCAAGCCATCCGGGTTGATAATGCGTACCATGTCCCCTGTCTCCAAACCGAGTGCCCCAGCATCCTGTCGGTTCATATCCAAGAAATTGACCGGCTTGATCAGCTGAAGCCAGGGATTGCATATGGTTCGGGCCTGGGCATGGTAGACGTTTTTGTACGTAATGAGCTCGAACGGAAAAAAGCCCTTTGATACATTGAGATTTTTGCCCAGTGAATCCTGGATCGGGATGTATGCTGGCAAAGGATTATAGGGCTTCCCGGACATGCTGTCTTTTGTGGTTTTCAACTTTTCCACATAGAAGTGATGGATCCCTTTGTAAGCTTTCTTTATGAAATTCTCGTTATAGCTTTCCGCTTCATCTGAAGGACTTCCGTTTATGGGAGCGAATGCACCTCCTTTTTTTAATATCTCGTCCACGGTAACACCCGCTTCAAGAGCGAAGTTGTTCAAGATATTCTGGTACCAATCGGTGGCAGAGAAAAGCCCGGCGCGCCAGTCATATCCTGGTGCTGCACCTGAAGTGTCGAACGCTAAGCTGCCTATGCCCGGAATGCCCAATCGACCGCCCAGAGCTATCAAGATATCTTCCAGCAGCTGAGGGCCTGACGCCTCATTCGTTCCCATCCAGAAGTCCTTGGCCACATTGCCTGTCGCCCTCGGGGAAACGTAGAAGGAACGTTCCTTGTTGCCTACAAATGCTTTCTGGAAAGTCCCCACCAGAGGCTGACGAAAGCCGGATGTTGTGGTCACGATAGCCGGTGATACGTGCGGTGTAGAGAACCGTTCCAGCCAGGTGGTATCAGGGAGTATGTAGTCTGCGTATTTGGATGTTTCTCCCATGAGGATGTCGAACGCTATCAGGATAGGAATTTTGGATTCATCCCGCAGGATCTGAGTTCCAACTTCTTTGGCTGCAGGGGTGGAGTACAGAATGTTGTTCCAATAGAGGATCAACGCCTTTATGGGATAGGGATATCCATCTGCGATTGACGGCAGGATTTCCTGATAATTCCAGCGCGTGTTCAATGGTGTCCAGGGGCGCTTGGCCGGATAGCCGTCACGGGCAAACAGGTTGGGAGCATCTTTTTCGTAGCTTTTGCCGTGGCGGCTGATCGGAACACCTGAAGGTGAAAATCCGCCCGGGACTTTCTTAAGCGACACCTGCCCGGCGACTTTGCCTCCCATCTCATGGTAGTGGCTGCCTCCGACTGAGTTGCCTCCCTTCCAGTCATAGTTGCCAACAAGAGCGTTCAATGCCGCAACCGCCATCACCGCATGAACGCCGTTTGTATGCTGAACTGTACCCCGGTAGGCATTGGCAACAGCTCTTTTTCCGGCAGTGGCAAACTCAATGGCTGTGTCAATGATGTAAGAAGGACTGATGCCGCAGATTCGGGCATATTCGTCAACCGTTTTTTTCTTCACCTGTTCCACGTAGAGGGACCAGACAGTCCGGCAGGGAACGCCGCTGACCATAATGACCCCGGGATCCAATTCCCCCTTGAAACCGGGCGCTGAATCCGCAGTGTATGCGAGGCCGCTGTTCCAGACCATATTCTTCCCAGCTCCATCCTGCATGAATTCCCCGTTGTCTTCCCGCACCAAAAACGTGGCATCGGTGTATGACAGCTCGCCATTTGCCTCAGCTTTGGTGTTTGTAAGAAAATTCTCGTCATAGAGTCTGTTCTCGATGATATACCGCTGCATCCCTAGGGCGAACGCGGCATCTGTCCCCGGTTTTATGGGCACCCAGCGGTGCGACTTGGCAGCGGTATTGGAATACCTCGGGTCAACGGTCACCATTCGGCCTCCTCTCTTCAGGAACATGGCGATCTTTCGGGCCAAAGACTGCATGGGGAATCCCGCCTCAAGCGGAGATGTGCCGAACCAGATCAAGTATTTGGAATGGAGGATGTCCGGCTTCCAGTGATGCTTCTTATAGTCGGAAACAAGATCAAGGCCGGTGTGATGGGACAGTTCGCAGATACTCGTGTGATCGTGTCGGTAGTTTGCGGTCCCGAAACCATTCTTGTAGATCCGGTCAGTAAATTCCTTTTGACCGTGCTCGATACGGCCAGCAGAGAACACAATCTGATTGGAAACTTTGCCGAATTCTGGAAACGACGGATCGATGTCATTATACGGATCATAATAGGGGGCCAGTTTGGCCGCAATTTCATCCAGAGCCTGCTTCCAGGAGATCTCTTTCCATTGGCCGGAACCCCTTGGACCCACTCGCTTCAGAGGATTCCGCAAAAGATACGGGTCATACAGAGTCTGGGGTGCTGCCTGAGACTTGACGCAGTTCCTACCAGGAACAAGCCTTGCTTCATCATAGGGTGTGGAATAGGGCAGGCGCTCATCGGGTTCCATGCAGTTGGGATGATATGGATTGCCATCCACCTTAAGCAGGATGCCATCCTTCACCTTGCCGCGGATGCCGCAGGCACTGTGGCACATGAGACAGACTGAATGGACGATATCAACGGAAGCATCGGTTTCCACCGGATCCGGATTCACAAAATTCTCAATCGAAGCTGAGGCAGGCTGAACCTTCCGGAAGAACTTTGGTCCAAGACTCAGAGTGGCCAGAGCAACTGTGCCGCCCTTGATGAAATCGCGTCTTGTGCAGATCAAGTCTTTCATGATGTCACCTCATTTATACAGAGCTTTGCCTGGACCCGCCGACGTGTGACAGACAACGCAGATTTGCGGTGAGACGTTCTTCCTCAGGGCTGAGGCCGACTTATTGATCAGATCAACTGAGCGGTGGCAGTGTAGGCAGGTTGCGCTGCTCACTCCCTTACGGGGGTTGTAGCCTGGAACATACGGGATCATCTTCGTGTGAATGGCCGGCACCCGTGGGTCCAGCGATTTCTCTTCCTTGAGCAGGGTGTCATGACACCCGACGGTCAGGCAGTCAGGATTATACTGGGATGATGCACTATCATGGAGCGCCACCAGGTTCTGGTCTGCCAGGACAATGCCTGCCACAACAACAGCGCCCATCATGAGTAAACCTGCCAGCATTATGAATATAAATTTTTTCATGTTCTAACCTCCTAGAATTTGTATTGCCAGGCTAAGGCTAGAAAGTGTCCCTGGTAGTCGTCGATTTCAAATTCTTTCTCATCGAATTTGTAAAAGCGGTAGGTTGCCACCAGGGTGTGACTGTCGCTGACCTTCTTCGAGAAGTCTAAGTATCCATGAATTCGGT
Source organism: bacterium (assembly GCA_046760705.1). Lineage (GTDB taxonomy): Bacteria > JBHIER01 > JBHIER01. Next base: position 1,316 of record JBHIER010000185.1, on the reverse strand, counting down.
CATGGGACTGGCTTCCTGTGGTGTCGATGAAACTGGCATCCCAAGCTAATGACCAAGTCTGACCGCTGATTACACCTCCCACCCCGTACAGGATGCCCTTCAGGTCATATTCCACAGGCTGATAATTGAATTCTGCAAACGGATCCTGGATAGAAAACCTCTCCAAGACATAGCCAAAACGCACATTCCATGTCGTTCGGTGTAACTGAGTCGCTGCTGTCAGAATGTGCTGCTGCACCCGACCCTTTGTGGCAGAATTCTCAAAAACTTGTGTAGGGTCGTAGATGGGGTCGAAAAAGGGAGGTGCCAAGTCCCGGCTCCATGCCTGGAGACAGCCTTGGACATAGAATTGCCATCTGTCGATCGGGAGAGACAGCCGGTAAGACGCATCCATACCGTCCGTATCGGTATCGCCGGGAAAGTATCCCCAGGTTAAATCCCATAAATCCTTTTCTTCTTTCTTCTGGTAGGCTTCTAATTTCATCGTCATCCGAGCACTGTTTTTAAGCCGTAAGGATAAGCGGATCCCTTCTCGCCACTCATTGTGGGTCAAAGTCAGGTCTTGGAGCAGGTCTTTATCGAAACCGCTCTGGGTTACTTCAATGAAAAATCGCTCATCTGTTTTCCTGTAGGTGTACTGACCGAACAGGTCTACGCGAACCTTCGGGAAAAGGAGCTGGATTCGGCTCTTCAGCCGGTCTGTAATGACTCTGCGGCTGGATGCCGCATTCAGGACGGCGGGATAATCGGATCGAGACTCCAAGTAACTTCCGTCCTTGGACCTATCTGTGTGGGTACCGGTCGTGTGAACCCGAATCCATGAAGCAAGCTTCCATCTAAAACCGAGCTGCCAACGGGCGGTCTTCTGATCGACCTTACCGGAACCAGCACGGATGCCTGAGATGTAAGGGCCAGTTTCCTTCAATGAATTGGAGGGGTCGTCCTTCATCTTTGCATAGGCAAATGCGCCAAACACTTCACCACCTCTGAATACACGCCCCAATTGGGCATGGGCGTAAAGCACATTGGTGGAAAAGTCGTCCGATATCTCTGTCCATCCAATCTGCGCAGAACTGCCGAAAGTTCCAAGCGAATTCGTATAGAGATTGTTCCAGTTCTGAATGGCGGTCTCGATGTCGAGGAACCAGCTTCTGAATGCAAAATTGCCCTTCAAAGTCACTTCTTGACCGTCGGTGTCATAGTTGCGGAGCGATGCAGCTGTTGCTGCAAAAGGAATATTACCTACGAAAGTAAATCCTCTAAAAAACGGTGTAAGGTTGCCGGAGCGGATCAGTTTTCGGTACTCCAAGGATACC
>JBHIER010000184.1:0-6904 GCA_046760705.1 bacterium | reverse complement strand
ATTTTCGGTGGCGGTTCTTTGGTTAAAGAAACCGAAACACCTTTATCCCCGCCATTTGAGGTGATGTTCACGGCCCCCGTATAGTCTCCAGGACCCAATTGAGTTCTGTCCACCGCCACCACTATCTGATCGGCCTCGGTGGTTGTGGAGCCGCTGGGGGGATCGAGAGTTATCCAACTCCGGTCGGCAGTGATGCTCCAGGTCAAAGTGCCTGTCCCACAATTTGTGATGTTGAAAGTTCCGGTTGTCCGAGACGCGCCAAAATCTAAAGTCACGGGGTCAACACACAGTTGAGGGTTATCTGTAACCTCCACGGTCACACTCACATCCTGATTGCCCCCGTTGGACGTCACTGAAACGCTTCCTGAATAAGAACCGAGATCCAACTTGCTCCTGTCAACTGAAACGGTTATTTGATCGGTCCCAAAAGTTGTGAGTCCACTGCTCGGCAAAACCGTACACCATGGTTCATTGCAAGTGATGGTCCAGGACAGATTCTCTATTCCACAATTTTTAATCGTCAGGGTAAGCGTTTTTACTGATGGGCCAAAGCCGAGAGAGTCGGCATCAAGGCACAATCGGGGAGTTGCTTTCAGGACAAGATACGTCTGGCCAGAGTTCGCCCCACCTCCGTCACTTCCGGGGGCACCGATCAGAATATCGGGGTAGCCGTCCCCATTATTGTCCCCACTTCCAGAGACTGCATGACCGGCCCAGTCCCCGGGGGATTCGCCGAAGAGGATGGCGTCTGCCTGGGTCAGATCCACAGTCATCTCCCAGTCTGCTGATTTACCAAGAATTAAATAAGTCTGACCGGCATCTTCTCCACCTTTGTCGCCGAACTTGGCCCCGATCAGAATATCGGCGTAGCCATCCTGGTTGTAGTCAGCACCAAAAACAGCGGATCCCAACCCGTCCCCAATGCCTTCACCGACGAAGGACACATCTGCGAAAGCCAAGTTCATATTCATCACCCAGCCATTGGGTTTCCCGAAAATGAGATAGACTTGCCCCGCATCCTTGCCGCCCCTATCACTCATAGGAGCGCCGATCAAAATGTCAGCATAACCGTCTCCGTTGACATCGCCGGCCCCGGATGCTGCATATCCTGACGTATCTCCTTCATTCTGGCCGAGGAAAGAGGCATCGGCCCGGAAGAGAGGAAACCGCATGGCCCAGCCAGACTGTCTGCCAAAAAGGAGATAGGTCTGACCGCGGCCACCGCCGCTGCGCCAGGCACAGAGGAGGAGATCATCGTAACCATCACCGTTGACATCACCACCTTTAAATTGCGAACACCTGCTTTCGTCCCCCGGATTCTGCCCGACGAATGAGGCATCGGCGCGTGAAAGTGAACCACGCCAGCTCCAGCCCGATGGGTTGCCAAAAATGAGATAGGTTTGACCAGTATCTTCACCACCGGCATCATGAAGAGGGGCACTGATTAAGAAATCATCGTAACCGTCTCTGTTGACATCGCCGGCCCCAGCTACTGGCCAGCCACTCTGATCTCCTACATTTTCCCCTATAAAAGAGGCATCGGCGTTAGAAAGAGAGGTACGCATTTGCCAACCAGATGGCTGGCCAAAAATGAGATAAGACTGGCCTGCATCCACCCCACCGTCATCATTCTTAGGCGCACCCACCAGGATATCATCGTAGCCATCGCCGTTCACATCGCCAGGGATGCAGACCCAACCGGCCTCGTCTCCTTTAGCTTCACCGACAAAACTCGCATCAGCTTGAGATAGGTCCATTTTCATCGTCCACCCCTTGGACTTGCCGAAGATGAGATAGACTTGGCCCGCACCTTCATCACTCTTAGCAGCACCAATCAAAATATCATCGTATCCATCCCCGTTCACGTCGCCACTGTTAGAGACCGAGTAGCCAGATTCGTCGTCCACATTTTCACCCCAGAAAGAGGCAGTGACCGAGCTCAGGCTGATTCGGTCTACGGCCATGGTCTGCCTATAAATACCTAAAATTAAGGCAATCACAAAAGCTAATCCCATTGAACTCTTACTCATACAAATTCCCCCTAAAGGCTCTCAATTCCCATTGTTAAAGTGCTTTGTCCAAATTGGACATCTCAAAAAATAGATCTTAAGAAAAGCAGAAATATCCATTTCATTTTTTGGACTATCCATTTTTCGTCTTCCAGAATTTTTCTGTCGGAACATACCTTGCCCCACGCCCTCTACCCTCCATTTTCAAAAGACTCGAGTTTAAGTATTTTTGGAGCAACCACTTGGCTTGAACTCGCGATAGATTCAAAGCATCCCTTAGATATTCGTTCTTTACATACCCCTTTCTTTCGACAATCGCTCTTACTTCAGGGTACCCTTGAGGAAATTCGAAGAATTCATCTCCCTTACCCTCCAATAGCTCATAAATTCTTCCGCCCTTCTTTTGTAGGCGTACTATGCCCTTTCTCATAAGATCTTTGATGTCGCGCGATGCTGAGTAGATGTCTACACTACAGATTTTCTGATAATCTCGACTCGTAAAACGGATTCCATGAGTTCTTGCAAAGAGCAAAATCCTCTTCTGATTCGAACTCAAAGGGATAGTTGAGTACCTTTCAAGCCACTGCAAATCATCCGGAGTATAAACAGGTTGATTCTTTAAAACCACAGTAAATATGGAATCGGCTTCAATCCTTAGCTCTGGTGGATAGAGTCCGTTCTTCTCCATCTCTTCAAACATTCTTGGAATTCCTTCTCCTGTCTCACGCATATATCCCAAATCAGTCAGCACCCTGACAATCAGTGGATTGCGGCTTGCGTGGATACGCTCTCTTTTAAGAAGTCTTTCGATAGTCACAGGCTCAGGAAGCAGTCCAGGACTTCTCACCTCGATCCGGTCATCGAACATCCATATCTCAATAGAAAGACCTAATATACTGTAATCCCGATGGGCCACAGCATTAACTATTGCCTCCTGCCAGGCAAAGGATGGATACTCAAGCTGCTCCACGAAAAATAGATCGTGTAGAACCTGCCTCTCTTTGATATGGGGTGAGACTACCCTGTAAGCCTCTTCTATGAGCAGAACGAGTGGCATTTCGATTCTTTTCCTCTTCACAATATTAAGCGCCTGTCCATACCTCCTTTCTGTTCCTTCAAACTTCACAAAATCTATCCCACAGCGCGGATGCCACCTTAGCAGGTCTTTCCCAAACAAAAGCAATGCAGCCCGTTTCAGTTTTATTGTGCGGTTATAGTATTCAATGAGTTTGTAGTATTGTAAGAATTTCTCTATGTTGGTGTTTACTCCTACCTTGCTGGCTAATTCTCTTATAAGCTCATGGTTGAGGTCTTCAATGATTGCTCCTTCCACAATCTGGTTTTCCCACAATGCTTGTAATTTAGACCTTTTAATCGCCTCAATATCCTTTGCAGGAAAGGGTATGTTGCTATCACCAACCCTGAGCAAATATCTACCATCGGTAAGCTGGTGAACTTTTGGACTCCAGTCAACATTGAATACCAGTAACATTTCCTTTTGAATATGTTTTCTCATCAAAGCCGTTTTCAATGGCGGTCTAAGGAGATTCAAAGGAGCTTTCTCAATAACTTGGATACGGTCACTGGGATAGTTAACACCAGTGACTGTGTCGTCATCTTCCACACCAAGAATTAGCGAACCTCCATCAGCATTAGCCATAGCTGACAAAGTCTCTGCTACGTCCTTAGCTACATCCTTTGCCTTACGCCTTCTTATTTTTCCGTCTGCTTTCCTTTCGAGGCAACTCTTCTTTTCGAAGAATTGTCCTTCAGGTTGCTTGATAAGTCTTTTTATCTCTTGCCTCATCATTATTTATCCTTCGTAAATTAACACACACTCCTTGCCCTGTTAAATAAGCACAATTTGACAGGGCGAGCCTTCACCAGCCTGTTTTTCATTAGTGCCACCAGCGCAGGGTGGGCCACCTTAACGACCCTTAGCACCAATTAGAATATCCTCATATCCATCTCCGTAGTGGCCGACGTCTCTGTCGGCCTATGTGTTTGGGTTGAAGGGTGGACAGAGACGTCCACCCCTACGTTTTCTCTACGATTTACGCCCTTTACCAGTAATCTCTACTTTGATCTCCTTCGCTTATCTCCTCTGGCGAAATTATCACACCTTATGCACTCCTTTTTATACTCTCGGAAAACACCACCTCGGCCGCTCGGTTGGCGGCAGCGCTGGCCTGGGTCGCAGACTCCGGAATATCCGCCGGGCCAGTGCAGAAGCCGCAAGCGAAAATGCCAGGAACGCTGGTGTCTGTGGGGTAAGGAAGACCGTTTCTGATAAAGCCGTGGCGATCCAGCTTAACCCTCAAAATTTTGGCCAGTTTCCCCAAACCTCTGCCGGGCATGGCGGCCGTGGCTAAGACGGCCATGTCCACCGCCAGGCTCTTCACCCTTCTCGTCTCAGTCTCCTCGTACCAGAGGACGGGATTGTTGTCCTTGTCCTCGGTTATCTCGGCCACCCGACCTCGGATATAATTGATACCGTACTCCTCCCTGCCCCGGATCTCGTATTTTTGAAACCACTTGCCCACATTGCGGAAGTCGGTGTGAAAGATGTAGGAGACCGACTGGGGATCGTGCTCCCTGGCCAGCATGGCGTCTTTGATCGAATACATGCAACAGACGGAGGAGCACCAGGCGCAGTTGTTCAAATCCCTGGACCCGATGCACTGGAGATACGCCACCCGCTGGGCCAATTTGCCGTCGGAGTTCCTTTTGAGATGGCCACCAGTGGGCCCGGTGGCGTTGATTAACCGTTCGTATTCTAATCCAGTGATCACATTAGGCAGGCGCCCATACCCGTACTGGGTCAGAGGTGACGGGTCGAAAATGTCGAGTCCGGTGGCGACAATAATAGCGCCGACGTTGAGGGTGACTGTTTCATCCTTCTGCTCGTAATCGATGGCTCCCTTCTGACAGACCTTCTGACAGACGCCACATTTGCCCTTGGTCAGATAGATGCAGTGATCCTTGTCGATGGTCATCACAGCGGGGATACCCTGGGAGAAGAAAAGGTAGATAGCTCTTCTGTTGCGGAGCTTCATGTCGAAGGCGTCCGGGATCTTTCGCACCGGACATTTTTCCACGCAGTCACCGCAGGCGTTGCACACATCCTCTTTCACGTAACGGGCTTTCTTAAGCACTTCTACCGTGAAGTTGCCAACCTCACCCGTCACTTTCTTCACTTCACTGTAGGCTAAAATATCGATCTTGGGATGCCGACCGGCATCGAGCATCTTCGGCGCCAGAATTCATATACTACAGTCATTGGTGGGGAAGGTCTTATCCAGTTGAGCCATCACCCCACCGATGCTGGGCTTGCGCTCAACCATATGGACCTGAACCCCCATTTCGGCCAGATCGAGTGAGGCTTGAATGCCGGCGACTCCACCACCAATGACCAAAACATCACTTGGGGACACGTTTCCCTCCTAAGGAGTCCGCTATGAGCGTGGTTATATCCTTGGTCACGATTTGAACATCACAATCATCATCGCGGATCGCACAGCTCAAGTGGATGCTGCACTTGGGGCAGGCTGTGATCAACGTCTCGGCCCCAGTGTCAGCCGCCTCCTGCAGCCGTTCCAGTTGAATCTTCTTGTTGACCCTGGAGCAGTTGACCCACCCGCTCGATCCGCAGCACAGGGCGTCGGGGCCGCTCCGAGCCATCTCCTGAAACTCAACCCCTGGAATGTTGCGCAAAATAGTCCTTGGCTCCTCGTAGATACCCATGAAACGGCCCAATCGACACGGGTCCTGATATGTCAATTTCCCGCTATTCTTTTTGAATTCGAGCTGGCCGCGTTTGACACTATCGGCCACCAGCTCAATCACGTGGACAATATCAAATTTCAATTTCTTGAAGAATTTTGGATATAAATGCTTGAAGGTGGCATACCCTTCGGGGCAGGAGAAGACGACACACTTCGCTCCGCTCTCGGCGATCATGGCCAGGTTATGGAGAGCGAGTTTTTTGAAGTTGGCAAAGTCCCCGGTCCAATAGAGATCGTGCCCGCAACATCGCTCCTGCGGGCTGATGGTGGGCGCGACCCCGAGGCTATTGAGAATTTTCACTGTGGACCGGGCAGGATTCAGGCTGTTCACATTCAAATCATCGAAAATGATCTGGAACTGGGGAAGACAGCCGACAAAATAGAGGTACTCACTCCTCTCGGAGACCTTCAGCCCACGGGTTAGCCAGCGGGTATCTTTGTGGAAGAAATCCGATGTCTGCAATTCCTGAACGGCCTGAATCGTTCCGGCGTGGGTGCAGACGCCGACCTGTCCGATGGCTTTCGCTTCCTGCCGGCTGGTTCGGGTGAACTCGTTGTAGTCCACCGTCGATGGACAGCGGCGGCTGCAAGCCCCACAGGTCAGGCAGGACCACAGCTCAGGGTCGAGGTACAACTCGTCCTCCGGTTCCAAGAGAGCCCTCTCCACCATGAGCCGGGGAGAGAATTTCGGATTCCATCGGGAGATGGGACAACTGCCCGTGCAGATACCACACTCCAAACAGTAGTGGGCCTTTGTCCGCTGCACGATGGCCTCGAGGGTCACGCGGCCACCTCCACTCCCATCGGTCCCAGCTTTCGGATTTTTTTCACAAATCGCTCCATGACCGAAGCAAACTTCGATCCCCTTACGTCGGAGAAGAGCTCCATAGCCAACCTCTTCTTATCGATGCCTGATAAGGCCAGCAACGATTTGGCCTCCTCGACCCGCTTTCTGCACCCCTCGTTTCCGGTGATGTAGTGGCATTCCCCGATCCCGCAGGCGGCCACAAGCACACCGTCGGTCCCCTCTTGGAAGGCTCTGAGGAGCAAGGAGGTCGTAATCCGGCCGGTGCAGTTCACCTTGATGATCTTCACATTCGGCGGATAGGG
>JBHIER010000183.1:0-6906 GCA_046760705.1 bacterium | reverse complement strand
CTCTGCAAAGCGCTGCTCCCATCCGATCGGATTTCAGGCTTTAGCCTTTTATTGGTTTTTGCCTCTTCTTGGAATAAAGAATAAAGAAGGAATACCACGGATCATGAGGGAATAGGAGGGAACGGCACGGGAGTGACACAGACGGCCTGGAAGCCACGTCCCCCCCTCATTTTCCCAGATCCTCCCTGATCTTCCCTTCAATTCCCTGAGTCTCAGCGCAGCAGCACCATCTTTCTTGTCTCGGACCACCGACCAGTCCGAAGGAGTTCTGAGTCATTCGGACCATTCACTGTCAACCGATAAAAATACACCCCACTGGCTACTTCCCTGCCTCCGTCATCTCTCCCATCCCAGGTCACCGTATAGTATCCAGCTTCCGTGGTTTCATCCACCAAAGTTCTCACTTCCTGCCCGAGGATGTTGTAAATCTTAAGCGTAGAGCTCAGAGCGTAGAGCTCAGAGTCCCCACCCACCCCTGTGCTCTTTGCTCTTTGCTCTCCCCTCCCTGCTCTCCGCTCTCCGCTCTCTCCTCTCTGCTCTCTGCTAGGGATGGCGTAGCGGATCGTCGCGGTGGAGTTGAATGGATTGGGGGAGTTCTGGGAGAGTTGAAATCGCTCCGGAAGGGCCACCTCCCCTCCGTCCGGCACAACCGGGGTAAACTCGTAGTTGATGGCCTTGAGACAGTCCACGATGCCCCAGCCGTAATAGTTGTCCGGCTGGCTCGCCCGGCTGGCGGTCATCATCAGCGCCTCCCGCACCTGCACCGGCGTCCAGTCGGGATGGGCCTGAAGGAGAAGGGCGGCAGAGCCGGCTACCAGGGGGGTAGAAAATGACGTCCCGTTACCAGAGGTATAGCCGTCGGGCTTTAGCGGGCTCGGCTGAGCCATATAGGTCGAGACGCCCCGGGCGAGGACCTCGGGCTTGGTTCGACCGTCGTTGGTCGGCCCGATGGAACTGAAGCTGGCTAAATTGCCGTTGGCATCCACTGCCCCGCAGGATATGATGCTGTCACCATCGGCCGGAGCGACGATGGAGCCGACCGCGTGGCCGCCATTGCCGATGGCATTGCAGACGACGATCCCCTTCGAAGCAGCGATGTCCGCAGCCTTCGTGGTCACAGCGGTATCTCCGTCGTAATCTCCCTCTTCGTAATCGTACCAGTCTGAATAGCCCAGAGAGCTGCTGACCACATCGGCCCCCATCGCCTCGGCCCACTCAATGCCGGCCACCCAGTAGTCCTCCTCAATGGGCGTCTCGGACCGGATGTCCTCTGTTTTAGCCAGCAGGAAGCTGGCTCCGTATGCAGGTCCGTACAGCTTCCCGTCCATGGCTCCTCCAACCACCGACAGCGTCTGCGTGCCGTGATTCTGTTGTGCCGGAGAATCCTCCGGTTCGTTGGCCGTGGTCCCGTCGTTGAAGATGAAATCCCACTCGGCGATAATATCGAGATGTTGAAGCGATTCGTGCTCAAGGAAAAATCCCGTATCGAGCAAGCAAACAATCACCCCGGCTCCGTTGTATCCCAGCTCGTGCACAGCCGGCACATTGATCTGCTGAAGCTGATCGAAGGACGGGCCGTAATTCAATCCTCCAATACGGGACGATGAGGGCAGTGCATACTGAACCCCTTTTTCGACATCAGGCACAGGCAGCCGCTTCGACCGAGCCACCTCTTGAACCCTTCGCACAAAGGGCAGTTGCGCCACCTCCCTTAGCTCACTAACTTTGATCTCCAGGCTGATCCCGTTGAGCCACTTCGAGGTCGTTCGATGGGTCGGGCCGAGGGCCAGAACCCGGTGGACGTAGTCTCGGCTCACCGGAATGTCCCTGAAATCGACCAGGGTCGCCCGGTCCATTTTGGCTCGCCTCCTCTTCACCCGATCCGAAAGCCCGGCATCGACCTGCCTTAAAGCAGCCTCGTAGCCCTGCTCAGTGAATATCCCCTTGTCCGTAAAGAAGACCCAGACCACTACGGTCTCATCGGGCCTCAACGCCGAGACCGCGCGCCCCAGTCGAGGGCCGATGACCGGGTCCTCACGTTCGGCCGCGAGTCTCTGCCTGAGAGGGGGTGTGTCGCAGGCCAATGCAACCCCGCCGGAGCAGAGAAGTAAACAACCCAACACCATTGTAAAATGAAAATTGCAACCATAAAATCTTGAACTGCTCATCTTTTCTCCCTTCACTGTTTAGAACTGACGTAACTATCCAGCCTATCTCTCTGGATAACTTCACCTCACCTGTCGAATTGACATCTGTCCAACACAATATGAGAACAGAGAGGGGCTTGAAAGGGCCTTTTCATCTCTGGACGAGACGGCCCTCGATGAAGACGAACTCCCGGTAGGGATCGAGATAGATCCATACCTCGGCCAGTCGCGGATAGCCGAACACGTCGCTGACCATTCTCCTTTCGATCTCATAGGGCGGACCGTTCCGGACGTATACTCTCCCCCGATCGGACCAAATCCCCCCCAAGGAATCCTTGGCATGGCGCAGCCGCCTCTCAAATTCGATGAGCAGCTCGTTCTCTTCCGTCTGGGGAATCGGGTCCCGCCCCTTCCAGTACTCCTTCAAGAAGTGCTCGCGCTCCTCCGGTGGGACCTTTTCATACTCGGCCACCATCTCCTCTGAGGCGACCAGCTCCAACTGGGCCAGGGAGAGCTCGAAATCGTCACCCCAATTGATGAGGGGCCAAAGGATGTGAAAGCTCCCCTTTCGTTCCGCTAAGACGTCACCCTCCCGGTCAATAATGCGGACCTCCAAAACGACATCCTCCTTCTGGATGGATTTTAGAGGAACCGTTCCAGAGAGGGCAAATTTTCCTCCTTGAGGTGGAAGCCCGGGGCCCTCCGTCAACAGGAGAGGGCTCCTGCTCGGTTGGTCGATTATCTCGTATACTATCCTCAGACTGTCTTTAAGGCCCTGTTTTTCAGGAGCGTACACTTCGTAGTAGAAGGCCAGTTCAGTCAGCCGATGGCCGTAGATCCTATCCGGATTTGGAACGATGGTGAACCCCTGGGTGGGGTCTCCTTCAACCCTTTCGGCAAAGACGATACTGCTCAGTGAAAGCCTATCCTCGGGAAAGGGAGCGATTTCGAGGTTGCGCTTGACAACGCCCCGTCGACGGCTGTTTCTGTCCTTCAGAGTGACGGTCACCGAGTACCTGCCAGGGCCAAGTTCAAAGCCGAACTCTCTGTAGTGAAAGTTCTTTTGGGAATGGGCTGCCTCGTAGGAGGACTCGCGGATCTGGCCGTCGAACTCTTGGGCCGTCACCCGCTTTCCATCGAAGGTCTTCACCTCGGCCGTGGCGTCGTAGACGGCGAAGAAGCCGTCATCACCTTTCAGGAATGTGAGAGCGCTGTTGGGGAATTTTGTGTAGAGGACGATCCGCACCGACTCCTCGGAGGCTCGAAAGAGGGCAAAATCGGCCGAGAACTCAGCATCTCCGGTGGCTTTGGCCGGGCCGCCCTCCATTCCGCCGTATTGAAGAACCGAGCAGTTGCCGAGGAGCAGCGCACAGACCGAACAGAAGAAAATGGAAAATTTTGTCATCGGCGAGATCTTTACCAGGGCAAGGTTCAGGGAGCGTTCACTACGTTTGGGATCTCGCCCCTCTTGAGCTCCATCACAGCCACGGACGAGACGCCGTCCCCAACGAGGACGGCCTCGGAGAGTTCATGGACGAGCCGAGAGATGGTCTCCACGTCGTTGGCCACCCCTGTTGAGGTTTCGCTGTGGGTGCCAAAGACCGGTCTGACTCCGCCTCTCCGGCATAGGTCTCGGCCCTGGAGTGAACAGTCGCTCCTTCAGTGTCTCTTGCCCTCTGTGCTTCTGTCTGTTCTGCACCACCAGCTCTCCCTTGACCCCTTGGCCCGAGCAGGGCGATCTCCACCACCTCGTCCATGGTCTCAACCAGCGAGAACTCCAAACCCCGCCTCAGTTGCACAGGCAACTCCTTGTAGTCCTTTTCATTCTCCTTGGGCATGACGACGGTTTTCACCCCGGCCCTCAAAGCCGCCAGACATTTCTCATTGAGCCCACCCACAGACAACACCCGCCCGCGCAGGGTGATCTCCCCTGTCAGGGCCACATCCCGCCGCACGGGTCTCTTCGTCAGGGCGGAGATCAAGGCGGTGGCCATGGTCACTCCGGCCGAGGGTCCGTCCTTGGGGATAGCCCCCTCCGGAACGTGGATGTGGACATCGGTCCGTTTGTAGAAATCGGCCGCAATTCCTAAGGTTGAGGCCCGGGCCCGGGTATAACTCAAGGCGGCCTGAGCCGACTCCTGCATCACTTCCCCCAACTGTCCGGTCAAGATCAGTTTTCCTTTGCCCTCCATCAGGGTCACCTCGACGTTGAGAATATCCCCTCCCACCTCGGTCCAGGCCAGTCCAGTAGCCACCCCGATGCCATCGGCCCCCTCGGTCCTCTTGTCCAAGAATCTGGGCGGACCTAAGTAGACGTGGAGATTGTTTGCCGTAACCGCCACCGAGAGCTTCCTGCCCTCGGCCACCACCTGTTTGGCCACCTTGCGGCAGATGGCGGCGATCTCTCGCTCCAGATTGCGAACGCCAGCCTCCTGGGTGTAGTTGCGGATGATTTTGACCAGGGCTTTCTCTGAAATCTTCAAGTTCGAAGGTTTCAGACCGTGCTCCTTGCGCTGTTTCGGGATGAGGAACCCTTCAGCGATACCAACCTTCTCGTGTTCCAAATACCCTGGCAGTTCGATCACCTCCATCCGGTCCAACAGCGGGGGTGGAATGTTGTGCCTGACATTGGCCGTGGTGATGAACATCACTTCCGAGAGGTCGTAATCGACGTCCAGGTAGTGGTCGCTGAAGGCGCAGTTCTGTTCCGGGTCCAGCACCTCCAGGAGGGCGGCCGAGGGGTCGCCGCGAAAATCGACGCTCATCTTGTCCACTTCGTCGAGGAGGAAGACCGGATTTTTGGTCCTCGCCCGCTTCATCGACTGGATAATGCGCCCGGGCATCGACCCGATATAGGTCCGCCGATGGCCGCGGATCTCCGCCTCGTCACGGATCCCTCCCAAGGAGACCCGGACGAACTTCCTTCCCAGGGCCCGGGCGATCGACCGCCCCAGAGAGGTCTTCCCCACTCCCGGCGGACCGACAAAGCACAGGATCGGGCCCTTGATCTTTTTGGACAGTCGGATCACGGCCAAATATTCGACGATGCGTTCCTTCGGCTTCTCCAGACCGTAATGGTCGTCGTCCAAGATTTTCTGCACCTGATCGATCTTCAGATTATCCTTCGTCCGCACACTCCAGGGCAGGGCGATGAGCCAGTCGAGATAGTTGCGGACAACCGTCGACTCTGGCGACATGAGGTGCATCTTTCTTAGCTTCTCCATCTCAGAGAGGGCTTTGCGCTTTACCTCTTTGGGCATGTCGGCCTTTTCGATCTGCTTTTTGAGTTGGGCGATCTCGGCAGATTGATCGTCGGCCTCCCCCAGTTCTTCCCTGATGGCCTTCATCTGTTCGTGAAGGTAAAACTCCCGCTGGGTCTTCTGCATGCGGCTTCGGACCTCGTCATCGATCTTCTTTTCGATGTGCAGAATCTCCATCTCGGAAGAGAGCAACCGGGATAGCTCCCGGAGCTGGGTGTTCAGGTCTGCTGCCTCCAGGATTTTCTGCTTCACATCCATCTTTTGCACGATTTGAGCAGAGATGACGTCGGCCAGTTGTTGCGGGTTCTCGATGGTGTTGATGGAGAAGAGAACTTCATCGGGAATCTGGCTGTTCAGTTTCACGTACTCATTGAACTGTGTCAATAGGACCTTGGTTCGGGCCTGGAGCTCGGGGGTCTCAGGGACCTTCCTCTCTTTCAGCACCAGTCGGATAAAACCAACCTCCCCCTTGCGATAGAACTGCACGACCTTGGCGCGGGCCAGACCCTCGATGAGCACTTTGAGCATTCCATTGGGCAGCCGGAGCACCTGAAGCACTCTGGCCACCACACCCACACCATGGAGGCCCCTTTTGGTGGGTCCCTCGACCGCAGGGTTCTTTTGGGCGCAGAGGAAGATGAGCCGATCCTTGATCATGGCCTCCTGCAGAGCCTTCATGGAGGACTCGCGACCGACCAGGATAGGGACGATCATGTACGGAAAGACGACGACATCCCGCAGAGGCAGCAGGGGAAGCCGCTCATGAATTTCGATAATCTCCTGATCTCGTTCTATTCGAAACATACTCGTCAGTTCTTATCCTGTCCTATTCATTAGCCACTGAGACACGCCCCTTAGGTAGAGATTTCATCCACCCGGACACGGAGGACAAATTGGAGTTTGGAAGGCTTTGGAGTATTGGAGTGATGGAGTAGTAGATGGCGGGACCCCCGGACGCCCCAATCCTCCAATCCTCCAATCCATTACTCCCTTAGCTCTGGCCTCCGGGGCGAATAATCCTGGTGGTAAAGAGGGGTTGAAAGGGTGCACGGAGCTGAGGGGGCTGGTTGTCATCCGGCCTTCTTGCTGGCCGCGGCCCGTTTGGCCTCACACACCGGTTTGGCCCCCTTCAGGATGACATCTTCAGTGATGGTACAGGAGCCCACATCCGTCCTCGATGGGGCTTCGAACATGATCTCCAACATGGCCTCTTCGAGAACGGCTCGCAGCGCCCGGGCGCCTGTGCCTCGCCTCTGGGCCTCTTTGACCACCGCCTCCAGGGTCCCTGGGGCAAACCGCAGGGTGATCCCTTCCAGCTCGAACAGTTTCCGGTACTGCTTGGTCAGGGCGTTCTTCGGTTTGACCAGAATTTCGAGGAGGGCCTCCTCACTCAGATCGGTCAGCGTGCAGACCACTGGCAGACGGCCCACCAGTTCGGGAATGAATCCGTATTTGAGCAGATCCTCCGGCTCGATCAGGCCCAGGATGTCGCCGGTCCC
>JBHIER010000182.1:0-6954 GCA_046760705.1 bacterium | reverse complement strand
CTCTCCTGAGAGCGGAGCCATTCCCTTGCCAGCGCGCCCTTTGAGATGCCCACAACAATGTGCTCCCAGGGGAGAGGCTCGTCGAGGCTTCGCCGGCAGGTGTATGGGTGCGGATCCGTTTTGGAAATTTCAAACGCCCTCTGCCAAAGAGTATAGGAGAAGAGATCGGACCAGCCGTCAAACCGGCAGCCCATCTGCTTGGCTGTTGACAGCACTTCCGAAAGTCGCCGGTCTCCCCGAGCAAAGATGCTCTCAATAAAGGAGACCTCCGGAGGTCGCCACTTGAGCCTAATCCTTCTGTGCCGAAGTCGCTCCCGCAGATAGGTGGACTTCTCTCGGAGTGACTCCATCTGCTCCTGGGCCGCCCACTGGAAAGGCGTGTGAGCCTTTGGTGAAAAGGGCGAAATGGCAACGTTGACGCGCTTGTCACCACCGTAACCCTTTCCCAATTGTACAGCTTCCCGAACCAGATGAGCGATGGCCTCGATATCTTTCTGCTGTTCTGTGGGCAAGCCAATCATGAAATAGAGTTTGATCACCTTCCACCCGCCCTCGTAGGCGATTTCAATGGCCCTGAGCAGATCCTCGTCGCTGATGCTCTTTTTGATAACCCGACGCAGCCTATCAGTTCCGGCCTCAGGAGCAAAAGTCAAGCCGCTTTTACGGACAGTCTGCACAGCTTTGGCCAAACCCTTGGAAAAGGTCTCGGGTCGCAGGGACGGGAGAGCAATGGCCACCCTTCTCTGGGCCAGCCTCCGATTGAGAGCTTCTATCAACTCCTCCAAGGCTGAATAATCGGTGGCCGATAGGGAGAGCAGGGAAATCTCGTCATATCCCGTGCTGGCGATCCCGGATTCGGCCTGGCTCAGGATCTCCTCTACCGGGCGCTGCCGCAGAGGATGATAGAGCACGCTGGCATTGCAGAACCGACACCCTCTCGAACACCCCCTCATGATCTCTATGGTCAAGCGATCGTGCTCGATCTCGGTGAAGGGGACGAGCGGCTTGGGGGGATAATTGTCGACGGCCAAAGTCTTCACCGTCCGAGATTCGATCGTGCTCGGAAGGGAGGGGTCGACGGGAACCAAACCCTCGAAAGCACCGTGATCATAATCGGCCGCATAAAAAGAGGGCACATATACTCCCTTCAGCTCCGAGAGCGCCTGCAACATCTGCTGCCGAGGTGAGCCCCTGTGGGTTTTGACCGTGTCCACGATCTCAAGCACCACCTCCTCACCATCGCCGACGACAAAAGCATCCACAAACTCGGCCAACGGCTCGGGATTGAAAGCACCCATTCCACCACCAATGATGAGCGGATGGTCTCCGTTTCTCTCCTCACTTTTCAGGGGAATGGCCGCCAGCTCGAGCATGTTCAGGATGTTGGTGTAACAGAGCTCGTGGGGAAGGGTGAAAGCCACAACGTCAAAGTCCCGCAAAGGTTTTTTTGACTCAAGGGCGAAGAGGGGAACCCCCCGCTGCCGCATCCGCTCCTCCATATCCACCCAGGGAGCATAGACCCGTTCAGCAAGAACATCCTCCCGACGGTTCAGGAGGTGATAGAGAATGGCGAAACCGAGATAGGACATCCCCAATTCATACGTGTCAGGGAAGGCTAAAGCCACCTTCACATCGACAGTAGCATGGTCTTTTTGAACAACGTTGAGTTCGGTACCAGTGTACCTGCTGGGTCTGATAACGGTAGGTAATATTTCCCGTAAAATATTATGAATCGAACTCATAAGGACAAATATTTCCTCTCACATGTTGAAAAGTGCTAAATGCCTGCCTGGGCTTGTGGCACGCAGAGGGGCAAAATGAAAAGCACGGGGTGGCCTTAACAGGCTGGCAGAAAGTGATCTGGAGAGAAAAAGGATTTCACCTCTGTGGGCTTCTTTCCACCCTGTTGAGCAACTTCTCCCACTCTCTGTCCACATTTTTCTGGATGGCCTCCATCTGGCTTTTGGTCAGATGTTTGAATCGCCCCTGCTGTTTGAGGTATTCGACAACCGGGGTCCTGTTGGATTGTCTGTTCAAAATATATCTCTCCCCGTCCTCTATCTCGTAAAGGGGAAAGACCCTCGTCTCCACTGCCAAGCGTGCCATCCGAATGGCGATCTCAGACGGTATCTTCCATCCTGGAGGGCATGGAGAAAAAATGTGCAGGAACCGGGTCCCACGGATTTCCTTGGCCTTTTTCACCTTAGCTATCAGGTCGTCAGGAAAGGCCACCGAGGCTGTGGCGGCGTACGGGATCTTATGAGCAGCCATGACCATCATGATGTCCTTTTTGGGACGGTCCTTGAAGTGGCCCACAGGAGTTGTTGTCGTCCAGGCCCCCCAGGGAGTGGCCGAGCTCCGCTGAATTCCGGTGTTCATATAGGCTTCGTTATCGTAACAGACATAGATGATGTCGTCGTTTCTCTCGGCGGCGCCGGAGAGGGCCTGAATCCCGATGTCGAAGGTGCCCCCATCGCCGGCCCAGGCTAAGACGTTCGTCTCGGTATCCCCCTGGATGTGCAGTCCGGCCTTGATTCCCGAAGCGGCTGCGCCGGCCGTCTCGAAAGCGGTGTGATATAAGGGCACCTGCAGCGAGGAGTAGGGGAAAGGGCCGGCGATGATCGACCAACAGCAGGCAGGCAGAACGATGATCGTCTTCTCGCCCAGGGCCTTCAACGTGTAACGCATCGACTGGGCTGCCCCGCAACCCGGACAGGCCAGATGGCCCGAGCCCAGCAGTTCCTGCTCTGGAATATGAAACCTCATCGCTTCAGTCCGATCCAAATGATCTGCTTCTCAGGGTGATCAAGAGCGTCAGCATGCTCAACAATCTCACGGATGACCTCCGGTGTCACATCGCGACCGCCGAGACCGGTCACGAATCCGAAGATCGGCAGATCGTCTCGGTGACCGTACAGGGCCGAACTGACCTCTTGATAAAATATGCCGCTGAACCCCACACAGATGTTCCGATCGACCACCGCCAGTTTTCTGGCTTCCTTCACCGCCTCCCGAAACTCCTCAAGAGGAAAGGGGCGAAACATTCTCATCTTCAACATGCCCACCTTCTTCCCTTCGGACCGCAATCGGTCGACGGCCTCTCTGGCCGTGCTGGCCAAGGTGCCGGAGACCACTAAGAGCAGATCGGCACCATCGCTCTGGTAGCGGTCCACCAACCCGTAGCTTCGGCCGAAGATGCGATCAAACTCCTCATCAGCCCCCCGGGCCACCGCCACCGCCTCCTCCATGGCCTGCTGCATCTTATACCGCAGCTCAAAATAGTGATCTGGCCCAGTTAAACCGCCAAAAGTATAAGGATTTTTGACGTTCAGTCTGTATTGGGCTTGATACCTCGGCAGATAGGCGTCCACCGTCTCTACGTCGGGGATATCCACAGGTTCCGAGGTATGGGAGAGGAAGAAGGCGTCCAAGACCAGCATGGTCGGCAGCAGCACCTGCTCCGAGATCTTGAAGGCCTGGATGATGGTATCGAGAACCTCTTGATTGCTCTCGCAATAAAACTGCAGCCACCCCGTGTCTCTTTGAGACAGGCTATCGTTTTGATCGGTCCAAATGGACCAGCCCGGGGCCATGGCCCGGTTCACATTGGCCAGAACGATGGGCAGTCTCCCCAGGGCGGCCCAGTGGAGGAGCTCGTGCATGAGGGCCAGACCCTGGGCTGAGGTGGCCGTGAAAGCTCGAGCCCCGGTGGCTGAGGCCCCAATGCAACTGGCCATGGCCGAATGTTCCGATTCGACCTTAATAAATTTGGCCTCCAATCGGCCGTCGGCGCACAATTCCGAAAGCAGCTCCACAATCTGCGTCTGAGGTGTGATGGGATAGGCCGAGATGACCTGGGCCCGAGAGACCATCACACCGTAAGAGACAGCGTAGTTGCCTGTGATCACCTTCTTCATCGTGCTTCATCCTCCATGGACATCGCTTCCCTGGGACACTCTTCGACACAGATTCCGCAGCCCTTACAATGGTCGTAGTCGATGTCGTAGCCAAACCCCTCCTTTTTGCGCCAGATGCTGATATCAGGACAGAAGACCCAGCAGTTGTCGCACATGTTGCACACGCCACAGTTGAAGCAGCGGTCAGATTCGGTCAAGACCGCCTCCTCACTCAGACCTAAGTTGACTTCGACAAAGGACCGCTTTGACTCTGCGATGCTCTCTCTGGGTAGGGCCACCCGATCCTTGGGCTCAAAATAGGCCAGATTGATGTCCTCAAACCCCACCACCTTTGAGCCGTTGAAGCGGATTTCTCCGCGCAGATACCTCTCCATGGAGATGGACCCTCTATGGCCGATTTTCACAGTATCGATGGCAGCCTCGATGCCTTTGCCGCGCAGAAAGGTGTCAATAGCCACGGCGGCCATCTTCCCCGAACCGATGGCATGGGCCACGGTGCGCGGCTGATCGACCACATCGCCGCCGGCAAAGACCCCTTCTCTGCTCGTCTTTCCGAAACCATCGGTGGCAATGGACCCACCCACTGTATTGATATCCTCGGAAAGAAAGGAGAGATCTGGTGATTCACCGATTGCGGACAAGATGGTATCGACATCCATGGTGAAGTTAGACCCTTCGATGGGCACCGGCCGTCGCCGGCCGCTCGAATCCGGCTCGCCCAGTCTCATCCTGACGCACTCCATCTTTGTCACTCGTCCGTGCTCAGCGATGACACGAACAGGGGCGGCCAAGAAATGGATGGGGATTCCCTCGCGCCGAGCCTCCTCCACCTCAGAGGGGATGGCCGGCATCTCAGCCCGAGAGCGCCGGTAGACGACCACCACTTCGGATCCCAATCTGAGAGCCGATCGGGCCGCATCCATGGCCGTGTTCCCGCCACCAATGACAGCCACTTTCTTTCCAATCTCCACCTTCCTTGCTAAATTGAGATCGATCAGGAACTGAAGTCCTGACATAACCCCCTGGGCGTGCTCTCCAGGAACATTCAATTTCCGGCTCCGGTGGGCACCAGTGGCTATAAAGATGGCATCGAACCCCTTCAAATCCTTTCTCAAGACGTCGTGGTCCACTGGGCTGTTTGTCTGTATGTCGACCCCCAGGTCTTTTATACGTTCAATTTCAGCCTCCAGCACATCCTTGGGCAGCCGATACTGGGGAATGCCAACGCGCAGGATGCCGCCGGCCACAGGGTGGGCCTCCAGAACCAACGTTCTGTATCCCGTTCGAACCAGATGATAGGCGCAGGCCAGACCGGCGGGCCCGGAACCCACTACGGCTACCTTCTCCTTTCTCCCCCTGGGCGCGCCCCTCGGCGCGCCCCTCGGCGGAACCATTTCGTGTTCCAGGCCATAGTCTCCGACGAAGCGCTCCACGGAGTGAATAGAGATGGCCTGGTCGAACTGATCGCGATTGCAAGCCTCCTCGCAAGGATGGGAGCACACCCGCCCCATAACCGAAGGAAAGGGGTTCTCCTCCAGGATCAATCTCCAGGCGTCCTCAAATTTTCCCTGCCCGCACAAGTATTGGACCCCCTCCACATCCTCCCCAGCCGGACAGGCCTCGTCACAAGGAGGGGTTTTGTTCTCGTATATCGGCCGAATGTAACGCCAGGTCCCTGTCTTGTTCCAGCGCATACTTCCCAGGGATATGGCCAGGGGCGGCATCACCTTCTCAGATGCGAAGGTGATGATCTCCTCCGACAGATCATGCCGCTTTTTCATCTCTCCTCACTCGTTCAAAATGGCCTCAGGGCCCTTCACCGCGTCGTAGGCCTCACGGCAGGCCGCAGCGTTCTCCTCTCGATTGAAGGGCACCTCCTCTTTGACGGCTTCAACCACGGCATCGATGGACACGAGTCCAGTTGCCCTTGAAAAAGCCCCTAAGAGGGCCGTGTTGACGATGGGGGCGGTCCGTGTCCCCAGCCTGTGTTTGACCGCTATGGCGTTAGCGTCAACGGTGGCCACCCGAAATTTCGGAGGCAGACAAAACTCCTCAGGCCGCTTGTCACTATTGATAACGATCCAACCGTTCTCCTTCAGACCAGAGGTGATATCCACCGCCTCAATCAAAGTGGGATCGAGGACCATCAGATGGTCGGGCTCATAGATTTCGCACCGCAATCTGATCTGCCGATCGTCCACCCGGGTGAACGCTGCCACAGGCGCTCCTCGCCGCTCCACACCAAAGGTAGGGAAAGACTGCACACACTTGTCCTCCTTAAACAGAGCAGTTGCCAAAACCTGAGAGGCAACGACAGCACCCTGTCCACCGCGACCGTGGATCCGAATCTCAACCATAGCAAACTCCATCTTTCACTAACAGTTAACAGATAGGCGACCGATCGTTTGCCGCTGGCAAACCGGGTTGAACAGATCGGACGTGCAAGCTTTTTGTGCCCGGCGAAAGGGAAGATAGCAAAAGGGCCGCGACAACCCCTCATGCACCTCACAGAACCATCGACAGAACAAAAAAGAGGAAAGCGATGGCCTCATCTTTCCTCTTCCCCGTTTGATCTCAGTCAATACTCTCTTCTCTCGGCCGTTGGACTAACCATACACCTCTTGTTGGTTGCACTTGCAGACTCTGATGTGTCCCTCGTTGAACCTCCATGAACCCGTCCGATTGGAGAGGACCGATTTCACAAAGAGCACATGACTGATCGGGCCCTTGCAAACGGGACATTGGTCAGCCCTCTTTCCTGAGGCCTTGGCCACTTTCGCTGCAAAACTTCTATCCTTTGCCATAATGGGCTCTCCTTATATTTCCAATGTTTTCCATACCTTCTCGACATTTTATAAATATAAAGGAATCATCTCCGTGTGTCAAGATTAAAACCCAAATAATGCGCCGCAGACTCTCAGAGACTTAGCGCGGCAAAGCCGCAACCAAAATCGTTTTTGGGTTAGGGTTACGATGCCCGCCCCGTGAGATAACTTCATATCTAACGGGGCCCGTTTCGTCTTTCGGTGACGTTATT
>JBHIER010000181.1:0-6957 GCA_046760705.1 bacterium | reverse complement strand
ATATATAGGTTTGTCTTCTGAGTTTCATTTTTCAATGACGTATCAAAAACTTCACGGTGTCCAATTTACCCACATAATCGAAGAGAACAACAGAACCGTTTTGCACAGTTTCCATTGTGCATATACCTCCTAACTGATTCTGCTTTGAAAGATAGGTCACTGATTTTACTTAGGATAACAAGTCAAGAACAAAGCAATTCCATCCGACAGGGCCGATCCCCTCAACGGGTCGAAGCCTGGGAATGTAAATGTTTTCTCACGTCGCATTTGGCTTTTGGACGAGTACGGGGAGGTCAACTGCAGCAAGAAGGGGAGCATCATTCTCGCTATCACCTATACCGACTGTCCAAATCACACCATGCTGTTTGCGATACAGATCAGTAAGTAGAGAAACCGCTTTGCCCTTGTCATTTGAACCCATTACCGCATAGAATCGGCCCCCCTGAGACGATTTCGATGACGTGATAGTCGTCAATGGGTCTATCGTGTTTGAACTGAAAAGGGAAATAATCATTCCCACAAAAACTGCACCTCCGTCCTCAACAATAAATCGACCATGAAAGTCCAACTCTTTTCTGTACACCTCTTGTTGAGCTCTTGTCTTGGCAGAGCAAAAAATAAGAGGTATGTCTCTTTTTTTAATCAAATCAAGTGCCGGCTCAGCCTCCCGATACGAGTACGCTTGTCTATCAAGAAGTGTTCCGTCCAAGTCGGTAAAAATTATCATCTCTCTTTCGCTCAGAGGCGGTTTCTACAAGGCCTTACGTCACCGTCTGTATGACGTATGCAACTAAAATGATTAGAAAGAAGTATGTAATAACTGATACGTAGGAAGCCTTCCAATTCTCAGGAAGACTCTGTCCCGGTTGTAGGCGTCTGGCTTGAAACATCCTGACCACTCGGGGTACGCACAAAATGGAAAGCAGGCTAGCTACCGCGACCGACGTTCCAAAGCCGGCGAGGTTCCACCACAGCCAAGACACCTCGGTCAACTGCCACAAGGCCACATTTGCGGCTATTCCGGATAGAACACCCACCTTCATATACAATGATGTAATGCTCCGGGTGAGCATGCCAAGGATGAAGGCCGCTAAGATCGGACCGTAAAGCAGACTCCCTACTGCGTTGATCAGGACAATGGTCGTTTGTCGGGTCGCTTCCCCTGCATGGATAAAGACAAGAGCTGCACTCGCACAAAAGACTCCCCAGAAAAAGGTCAGGATTTTTGAGACAATTAAATAGTGTCGTTCGGTAGCAAGTGGTTTTATGTAGACTCGATAGAAGTCCTGCATGGTGACAGCACTCAACGAGTTAATGGCCGAGTCCAGACTCGACATCAATGCAGAAAGTACGGCGACGAAAATGAGTCCAACAATTCCAGGGGGCAGGAAGCTGAGAACAAACATTGGGACCATACGATCGGGATTGTGTCGCAATGTCTCCGCAACAGCTGTCGGATCAGTGTGAAGTTTGGAAGCCACCTGACCGAGAAAGTCCGGAGAGACAAATATCGCCCCCACAGCTACACCCATTAAACAATATGAGAGAACAACAGGGAAACGGCCAAAAGCGTTCACAAGTAAGGACTTTCTGACTTCCCGGACGCTCCCAACAGACAGTTCCCGCTGGACCTGGCTCTGATCGCACCCGTAATAGGAGGCGTAGAGAAAAATCCCTCCGAGCGCCATAGGCCAAAAGGCATACTCCCCTTCCGGTGTAAATCCCCAGTGCTTGAAGTCCAGAATCTTAAGTCGATCCGGACTTAACATGTGCCAGGCTGCGTCCCATCCTACCAGCCACAATGCTGCTGCCCCACAGATTGCAATGCCGAGCATAATAATCAACATTTGAAAAACATCGCTCAAGATGACAACTCGGATACCACCAAGGACATCATAAACGATCGTAACCGCGCCAATGAGAATGATTGCTTCGGTGGTCGTCAAAGGCAAGGCGGTTGAAAGAATCAATCCACCGGCAAGCACCGATACCGCCGTGGCCAATCCCCGACCAACCTGAAATAGGATGCTCACTAAGGTTCGTGTAGACCGGTCGAATCGTTGTTCGAGATACTCGTAGATGCTGATGTAGCCACCTCGATGCAAAGTGGGCAGGATGAGCATCATCACCAGGAGAATCCCCAATGGGACACCAAACTCATAGCAGAGCCATTTCAGACCGCCGCCCTCCTTGAGGGCAACAAAAGCCGGTGCAGAAACGAAACTGATAGCGCCCAATTGAGTAGCCATCGTTGATACTCCCGACTGCCACCATCGGGTTCTTCGGCCGGCAAGATAGTAATCATGTACGTCATATTGTGAACGGCTTCGCACAATCGCAAAGATGACGATAGCGGAGAAATAAACAGCAATAACTACCCAATCCAAAAGAGTCATCGGCTTTCCTGACCTATTCCGTCTTTTATTAACTTAGCATACGGTGCTGCGGCAATGTCTTTGAGAAAAGCGTCGGGATCGATACAGGATAATGCAGGAAAATAGTGGGGCCGCGCAGGAAGCTCTTCCTGATTGACATACTTTCGAGTCACCGCCTCACGGGCAATCTCCTTTTTCACCGGCTCTGGGCAAATGGGCGAATGGTAGATAACCTGCATGGCGAGGTATCGCATTTGATCAATATGCTCCTTGTCCCCCGCCTCATGCAGATGTGGATTGCGAGACTCGATCTGATAGATTTCGACTGTCTCTTTCATGACTTCAGGTAGAGGAGATTCAAGGATACCGCCGAATTTTTCAAGGATATTGATGATGTGATACGGTTCAATTGAATAGCCGGCGGAATAGTCCAAATTCAAGGCCAGATCCATAGTCAATGCGTGCTCCCCGGCATTCCCCGTTTTGATAATCTCCGTTTCGAATCCAGTATAATGGCTAATGAGGCCGTTAAGTAATGCATTCGTCCTGGCAGAAGTCCGCCCCCACTTACGGAAGAAGAGTTTGGATTCGACTATCTTCGGTTTACTCTGCCACGCAATCCGAACCATTACATATGGAGACCGACCGATGATAAATCCCGCAGCGTATTCTCGTATATATTCTTCAACCGAACCTGGGAAGTAGTTGTCGGCGTCCACGAAACCGATATATTTTTTGCCGGCAAGATGGGCCAGCATCGTAGCAATAAGCATCCCTTCCGCCTTTCCATCCCGAACCACTCCGTCCTTATCCAGAATGGCTGTGTAACCGGCGTTCTTGAACGCCTCGGCGAGAATGGAATCTTTCTGGTGAGCGATAAGGGCCTTCTTTCCAGCAAACATACAAAAATCACGTAACGCATCTTGTTCCATATTGAACCGGTCGACTGGAGTCAGAGGGCTGTTAGAAACAATTATGATCAAACACGGGTGGGGGATACCGCATAAGACCCCTTCGACCAGCTTGAGGCGCTCACTGCGAATGGGGACGACCACAGCCATCTCTCGATACACTTTGTTCATTTCCTGATATGGAATACGCTGGATAGCATTTGTCGGTGCCGGTAATGGCCCATTATCCATCCCGGAATCCAACTCAAACACCTTCTGCAAATCGCCGAAACGGATCCCACCAAACCGCTCAACGTTTTTTGGCAGTTCGATTCTCACTGTACTCCTCCCTGCAAAAGCTGTATCCCACGGTCTGCAAGCTTCCGTCTGGTCTTATCCCAGTAGTAGTGAGGGAGCCGTGGGAGCAATCCAAGTCGCACCGCATGAGAATCAAGGTAATACTGCACATGAGGCAGGGGCTTCCAGAGATGTTCTGCGCCGTATTGATATCCGTACCGCGAAGAGCTTCCGAGCTTCTCTTGGACAGTTTTCTCCGGATCATAGCCAACGTCTTCCAAGAGTGAGGCTGTGAGACCGTGGCTTTCTGCGATCTCTTCAAAGGCATCGTGCACGTTCGCGCCGTGCTGGGCTGCCTCTTTTGGTCGGAATGCGATCTCATCAGTCATGCCAAACGAGCAATATGCGCGATGAATTCGTTTTCCCAATGAGTCACCACCACGCTGGATCTTCAACTCCGGAGCAATCTGAAATGCCACTCGGATGACTTCTGAGTCAAGGAAAGGTACCCTGAGTTCCATCGAATGGGCCATAGCGATTTTGTCCTCACGTTCAAGACATTCCTTGTACAAGAGAAATGTATCCTCCCAGGACCGCCTGTCGAAAATATCATACCCCTCTCGGTCTACAATCGTGGCATACCATGGGTAGCCTCCAAACAACTCATCTGCCCCCTGGCCTGTCAAGATGACCCGCTCTCCCGCCTCGTGGGCCATCCGGGCGGATGCATATATCGGGATAGCCACTTCAACTTGATTTAAGCTGTAGTCCTCAATGGTCCTGATAACTTCAGGAATCAAATGCTTGATTTCATCTATTGACAGCGTCTTTACTTGAAGGGGAAATCCAAATTTGTCCGCAGAACGATGAGCCCACTCAACATCAGTGGCCCCTTCTTCTCTGCCCGCCGTGTAACAGGTGAAGGGAACCCCCAAATGTTTCACTAAGTAAGCAATCATGCAACTATCGACACCGCCTGAAAAAATGATCCCAACATGGTCTTTACCGTCAACCCGTTTACGAACAGCTTCCCTGATCACCAGGTCATAAGCTTCCATTGCCTCTTGTGGGTCTGCAATATGCTCTTTCGCCCGAAGTTGATCTGGAGTCCAAAAAGGCTGAAGTCGGAAACTATCTGGACGAAGCATCATTATGTGTCCAGGTGGAAGACGACGAATATCAGCGCCGTCACCTCCAAGGGCTAAGAGGGCTTTCTTTTCTGAGGCAAAAGCAACAAAATCACTGGTCCTATAATAGTAAAGTTGACGAACGCCAATCTTATCGCGGGCAATAATCGTTTTCTCTTGATCTGTTATTGCCAGGGCATAGACACCATCAAGCTTCGGAAACACCTCTTCCACAGCTTTGGTCAAATCCCCCTTATATTCCGTCTCGATGAGACGGAAAAGGACTTCACTGTCACTTCCCGTGGACAATGAAGTTTTGCCATTCAGTTCCTTCAATAAGTCATAATAGTTATAAATTTCCCCGTTATGCAAAAGACTCAACTTACTATCATCTGATTGAAAAGGCTGCAAACCAGCACGTTCACCCGTAATGGCGAGTCTCACATGGCCGAGAGCAATGTACCCTTTCTTCCCGCGAAAATTTAGCGATTCCAACTTTGCAGCCCGCTCGCAGGACTTTCCGATGACATAACCTGCGCCATCGGGACCTCGATGCTCCATAGTCTGAAGCATCTCCTTCAAAAGGGGACCCAACTCCCGATAGGTTGAACTTACGATTCCTGCAATCCCGCACATGGTCTATTCGACTCCCGCGGCAGACGGATTATTACTCGTTATGTCTTGGTCAAGCTGACCTGTCTCCAAAATTGGAGCCGCATCGATCTCCCTCGCCTCCATGAGCTCAACGATTCGTTCCAGAGAGAGTGCAATAGTTGCTTGCTCTAATTCGGTAAGCCTCTTCAACGCACTCGCCAAGCCATCCTGAAGCGGAGAAGGTGCGTGTCCTGCTAACTGGCGTCCGTTTTCAGTCGCTGTCACATCGACCAGTCGACGATCTTTAACGTTCCGTGTCCGCTGTATAAGCCCCTTCTTCTCCAGACGGTCCAATATTCCAACAATGGTGCTGGGGCTCAAATGGACATTCTGAGCAATTTTTGATGCGCTCAGAGGACTATTTTCGACTACTTCAAGCAAACAAATCAACTGGGGAGCGGTGAGTTCGTATTCGGATTTCAGTTTCCGAGAGTGGATATCAATAGCCCGGATAATCCGGCGCAATGATCGGAGAATCTGCAAATCATAGCGGGTTTGGGAATTGGTGGAAAATGACGATTGATTACTTGAGATCTCTTTGCTTTCTTTCCCAACCTGTGGTGAATTCCCCTCAGTACTCTTTGGCTGAATGGGCGAGGTCAGCCCATTTTCATGAGAGAATGTTGACATTTCACTCATGCCCCCCCTTTCCATAAACTGTGGTTTATCTCCAGAGACCCAAGTTCAAGAACCGTGACAAAAGGAAGTTGTCACTCCAGATTCTTTCTGTTCTAATAATTCCAGCACAAATCATTTTAGTTATAATATATGTACTCTCATGTCTCAAGTCAAGTAAAAAATCTTCAGCCCGAGAATATCACAGCTTTCAACATAGTAGGGATTATTAAAATTTTCGGTCATGATTTTGAACGGAGGTATATTTGATCTTCTGTAAGAAGTTTCATCAGATCATCGCCTTGAGGGACAAATTGGGTCATTTGCCCCGACGCCTCACCTCCCTGACCAGCGATGCAGGTGTCTTGTCTCTTCGCAAGGTGAAGGTGGTCGTTGGCGTAATCAGGCGTTTGGTGAGGGTGCTCAGGGATGGGCGTCATCAGAGTTATGGAAACCATCCGTATGAGGATCTGGTGCGGCAACGGGTCTTTCAGATTGCCTGTGAGGACGAGGATGCCAACGATTGTGATGAGCTCAGGCATGATCCAGCGATGAAAGCAGCGTGCGAGCGGCTGCCGATCTCTGATGATGCCCTGGCGAGTCAGCGACGACGACTCGGATGGCCCGAGCATTGGTGGACCCCTTCCTTGACTCCTACGACCATCCTTTGACCTAGAAAGCGGCCCAGTGGAGATGCTCCACCAGCAGGGAGTCTTTGAGGCTCTAAAACCAAAGACCTGCTCTGATATTCTTAGCTCCCGAACCATTCTGGAGGCTATTCTTCAGATGGCCATGGCCCTGAAGGAGGAAGCGCCCCAGAGAAGCGTGCGCAAGCTCATCAGCATCCTGAAGAAGGAAGGGCTGGTCGGGCCGGGCAGATTAAGCAGAGTACCCAGTCCCGGCTGCTCTCCCAGAGGGGCTATTCGACCCCACAACTGAAGAGTAAAAAGAAACTGTTGGGACGCTTCCAGGCTGACCACCCCAATCAGATCTGGCAGT
>JBHIER010000180.1:0-6963 GCA_046760705.1 bacterium | reverse complement strand
GAGCTGCTCCCTCGAAAACCCATCCGCTAAGAGCGTCCGAACGACCCCCTCCAGTTGCCACGGTGTCGTCGAGCAGGCGGGGAAATATCTGTGCCAGGATATGTTGATCTTGAGGAGGGTCTCTTTCCCTTTGTCGACGAAGCGTTCGTACTCCGCCAGATGCATCAGTCGCCCGTAATCTTCCAACACCGTCTCGGGCCTCGTCTTCAAAACCGCAACCTTCGATCTGCTCATAAAAAAATCCAACCGTTACGCATACAGTATCAACCCCACCACCACCACCCACAGGGCCACATCGATCAAGAGCGGTCGGTCGGAGAAGAGAACCTTCCCCGGGTTGTCCCCCTCCTGCCTCACGTGGATGAGATAAAGATAGCGGAATATTCCGTAGACGACAAAGGGGATTGTGAACCTCAGATTTTCCGACCCGAATTTTTTCACCGTTGCCGCGGACATGGTGTACAACGCGTAAGAGAGGAGCGTTGAGGCCGCGGCCACCGCGATCAATTGATCTACGAAGGTGAGGCTGTAGCTCTCCATCACCTGCCGGTGACCCCCTGAGCCCGGGTCCATGGTGACAAGCTCGTACCGCCTCTTGCCCAGGGCCAGGAAGAGCGAGAGGAAGATGGTGCAGGTGAGCAGCCACGAGGAGATGTGGACCCCCACAAGCACGGCCCCGGCCACGACCCGGAGAATAAACCCGGCCGAAATGGCCAGAACGTCGAGGATGACTACCCTTTTGAGGAACAGAGAATAGGCCACCATGAGGAGAAAGTAGATCAGAGCCGTCATCCCGAAGCCAGCGTCCAACACGAAGGAGAAAAAGAGGGAGAAGATAACCAGGAGGGCAGCCACTGTAAAGGCTGTGCCCTTTGCTACCCGGCCTGAGGCGATGGGCCTCGTCCTCTTCTGGGGATGGACTCTGTCCTCCTTCAGGTCGATCACATCGTTGATGATATAAACCCCACCGGTCAGCAGGCAGAAGGCCAAAAAGGCCTCAAGAGTCTTCAGAAGAAGAGCCCCATGGAGCACATTTTGGGAGAAGACGAGTCCGGCAAAGATGAAGCCATTCTTGGTCCACTGGTGGGGCCGCATGGAGATGATGAGGGCCGAAACCATCCGCAAGCTCCTATCCGCTTTTACATCCCTTTGCCTGTTCTGCCATCGCCTTCAACCCATCCTCCACCGAGAGAAAGGTTAGCCCCAATTCCTCCCGGGCCTTGTCGGTCTTCAGTCCGCTCCGCAGGGGACGGGGAGCGTCCAAGTTCAACTCGGCAGCCGGTGTCGGGAGGATGAATGTGTGATCCAGTCCAAGGGCGTGGGCGAGCTTCAATGCAAAATCGTACCTGCTTAACCACTCACTCCCGGCCATGTGAAAGACCCCCCTCGCCCCCTTCCCGATGGCGGTGAGAATGGCTTTGGCCAGGCCATCAACCAGAGTTGGGTTGGCGTAGAGATCGGTGGCCACTCTGATTTTCTCGCCCCTCCTCAGGCTGCTGCATACCCAGCTCACAAAATTGGACCGGGCCACGGGAGCAAAACCGTACAGAACCGCAGTGCGTACGACCACGTACTCCGCGCCGCCCTGTTGCAGCAACCGCTCCGATTCTGCCTTCGTTCGACCGTAAACGTTCAAGGGGTTCGGCTCATCCCCCTCAGCGTAGGGGCCGGACTGCCCGTTGAAAACGTAGTCCGACGAAAGCTGAACGAGCCTCGCTCCGCACTGTTGGCACCCGTCCGCCAGATGGTGCAGGCCCTCCACGTTCACTTCGAAGGCCCGCTGTGGCTCCCGCTCACAACCGTCCACGTCGGTCATGGCCGCAGTGTTGATCACCCAGTCGGGACGGATGGTCTGAAGAGCCTCTAAGACGCTCTGGCGATCGGTAATATCAAGCTGTATATATTGGCGCAGAAGGCCCTGGACAGGGGACCGCTGCCGCAACCCCACCCCATACACCGTGTACCTCTCAGCGGCCTGGGCCGCGAGCTTCTGACCCAGAAGGCCACTGCAGCCGGTGATCAGGATCGCCTCTGACTCTCCCCTTCGAACCATCGATCGACAAAATTGCTGGCGGTACGAAAGCTCCTCTCGGCCGACTGAAGCGCCCAGTCGGCCTTCTCTGCGGTGCAAATATCAACGGCCGAGACCCAACCCTCTCTGGTTCTTCTCCCGTAGATTGAAAATCCATGCCAGGGAGAGATCTCTTTAACACCCTTGGCCAGAAGTTTCAACTCCTCAACTATCCCAACGCCAAAAACTTTTTCAATCTTGCTTTTGTATATTTCGGCGACACTTAGAAGCTGCCCCGAGGGATCGTGGACCCACTCGGGCTCACTAAAACATGCTATGAGAGCTTTAGCAGAAAGTTCCACTGCAAGCTGCCCGTTCTGGACAGTGGCCCGGAAATCCTTGGCTTTGAAATCTCTTCTCGCTGTCTCCAAACAGGCCCGGGCGTCTTTCAGCCACCTTCGTGGCTCATCAGCGTTTCTCATTTTTCCAATCTCACCTCGATGATCTCTCCGGGTTCGAGAAGTCTATTCATCGTCCACACCTTCTTCCGACCAAATCTTTTCTCGACCAGTCCCACTTTTTTGGCCTCAGCTACAATGGCATCGAATATATTTTTAATCCCACCTTTATCATAAAAGCACAGCCCTTCCTTAGCCATCCTTAGAGTGTGCCAGGTTGGAACAGCTTTCAGACTATCAGGGGTGTAAACAAGAACTGTGACGTCTCTTCTAAAATTC
Organism: bacterium; assembly: GCA_046760705.1. GTDB lineage: Bacteria > JBHIER01 > JBHIER01. Next base: position 4,215 of record JBHIER010000180.1, on the reverse strand, counting down.
TTCAAGAGTTCCTTCACTCTGAAATACCACTTGATATCCGTCTCCTCGCCTCTGTCATCCTCGTCCTTAATAACTACAAAGACATCAATGTCACTTCGCTCCCCAAAATCGCCTCTGGCCAGAGATCCGAAGATACCTATGGCCAGAACCTCCTCAAGATAATTCCTCTTTGAGAGAAGAGCTTTTTTAATATCCTCTTTCCCGATCTGCCTTTTGTCCGACATCATCTCAGCAGCTTTTCTGCGATTGTCAAAAGTTTCTCAGCCAGGTCTATCACGAACTCCGCGTCTTGCTTACTTAGTTGAGACCGAGGTTTATAACGGGCTTTGCCCCGTAAATCAAGGCTCAAATTAAGATCGCGTCCAAAATGGGCGTCGAGTCGACTGGTCAAAACAAAAAGTTTTCCAAACTGACCTACAATCCCTCCATGGGAAGAGGCTAAGCTGTTACCAGTGCTAATAATCATTGCCTTGGCCAATAGTTCGCTGGCATTATACCCAGTATCGATAGCTAATCGAAGTTTACCATCCTTCAGAGCGTCTTTCGCATATTCGAGAAACTCTCTTGCCAATTCCAAATAATCTCCAAAATCTAACTCCCATTCAGTTTCGGTCATCTTTGTAAAGATAGGCTGACCAAACTCCAGCACCTCCCAGAGAAAAGGTGAACGCCCCAGAGATTCCTCAAATTCCTCCTTCGACATTGGGACTGTTTGAATCAGTTCCCCAAGCTCGCAGACAATTTTGAAGCTTATCTGGCTTGCAACTTCTAAGAGAGCCCGTTCGTTTACGCCAGAATATACAACCAACAGATCAATATCGCTCTCGGGGACGTCTGTCCCTTTAGCGGTGCTGCCAAATAGATAGATCGCCCGTATTTTCTCACCAAGGCGTCCCTGTAGCTCCGCCACAAAACTCTCCACTGCTCTTGATTTACTTTTTTCCATATCCCTTTCAAGCCTTAGCTCTGCTATTTTTCACCGTTTTTTTCCTAAGGCGTCTATTTATTTCTACCACCACCGCGCCCAGCAAGAACAGGGCGGTCAGACAGGCGGACCACAGCCCAATTTTAAAGGGCCGGGATCTATAGCTGAATTCAATTAAATGCTCCCCTTCATCAAGCCACACCGCCCGCAATGTATAATCCGCTTTATAAATCTTTGACTCTTGCCCATCCACCCAGGCGTGCCAGTAGGGGAAGTAGTTGTCGCTCAAAACGAGAAAACCGGGGCGGTTCATGATCACCCGAATCTCAATGCGGTTGCCCACATATTCGATCCCATCCACCTGGCCGACACCGAGGGTATCGGCTCCGCCCATCTCAACCCCGGGATCTTCTTCTAAAAGAACCGTGTTCCGGTAGTCGAAGGTCGGATCGGCCAATCGCTCCAGCACCTGCTCACCCTTCATCACCTCGTACTGAGAGGCCACCCAGGCCCTGGGCAGTGCGCCTGTGTTTTCGTAAACTCTTACCCGCCCGCCGTCGAAGACCATTCTCAAACGCCCCGCCTTTTCCATTTGATCGAAGTATCTCTGAAACGCCTTCTCTCTGGGATCCCAAAGCACGTACCTGACATTAAGAAGGTTCATGAAGGGGGACATGATCAGATTTCGCCGATCCCTCCTTGTGAACCCGTTGAACCACTTCAGTTCGTTGTCGTGGAAGCCTGTGACCGATTCGATGCGATGGACACCGAGCACATTCTCTCCGTATGCCCGTCCCACAGGGAAGACTCGAAAGGGATCATCTTTTCCCCCCATCTGTTGCAGAAAGTTGATCGTTCTGTCCCTCCCCAGATAGACCTTCGGATCAACCGCCTTGATGAATTGGGCATCGATCCGCCAGGTATCGATGAGGACGAGGGGAACGACGAGGCCGAGAAAGGCAAGTGATGAGATTTTCCCTTTCAATCTGGCCCAGATGAGCCCACTGCTGGCCAGGAAGAGGAAGACTGCGATCCAAAGCCCGGTCACAAACCGGTCCATATTGGCCAGCATGGCGTCGTGTTTCTGGGGGGTCATTTCTGTGTACACCGTGCTGGCCCAGAGAGAGAAGAGGCCAGACTTCATCAGAGAGAGCAGGATACCCAACACCAAAACTGCTCCGCAGGCCGCTGTCAGCCCTCTGGCCACCTTCTCCTGTCTCTTTTTCTCAAAGGAATGCTCCACCAGGGAATGGAAACCGACAGCCCCCATGAGGCAGATTGCAAAGGAGAAGAGGAACATGATCATCGACGGCCCGCGGAAGATCTTCACCCCCGGAACGAGATAGTAAAAGAGATAGAAGATGGGGGTATCACCTCCCAATCCGTACACGACCGCCAGCAGAGCAATGATCGAAAAGAAGATGATGCGCTTTGTGCGAATCACAAGGAGAGCAAAGGCGGCGAAGATGAGGGAAACGAGCCCCACATATTCGGTGTTCAGCTTGAAGGGGTTGCGACCCCAGTAGGTGTTGTTGCGGTTCACATTATCCCCTGCAAATTCGGGAACAACGAGAGATCCGATCTCTTCCGCGTGCAACGACCAGGAGGTGGCGTGGTCGAAGCCGGTCTTTTGCTCGCGCACCGAGTAGTTGTGGACGTAGACGTAGGAAGGGAGCAGTTGAACCAGTCCGAATCCGAGCCCAATAACGATGGCCAGGATAAAATAGACAAAGATCTTCCCGACAACTCTTCGCGGTTCCTTGTTCTCTTTGCAGATGAGCGCCAGTCGGAACAGAAGATAGAGCCCGACGCCCCAGAGGGCGAAATAGGCCATTTGAACGTGAGAGCTCAGAATGAGTAAACCAATTGCTCCGCCCAACATGATAAAGTAGAAGAGCCTCTTCGTTTCAAAACCGCGCTCAAGGAGAGAAAAGACGAGGGGCAGAAGGGCGATGATGAACATTTTGGCATCGTGTCCGGCATAGACCAGAGAGACGAAGACCGAGGCGAACATGTAGCCCAGACCGCCGAAGGCAGCCGCGTATCTGTTCAGCTTCAAGGTCTTCAGAAAGAGATACATGAACAGCCCGGCCAGAAAGACGTGCAGAACGAGCTTCAAGCCCATGGCCCGGTGCAGGGGCATGAAGAATTTGAGCAGAGAGGTCGGATAGAAGGTGTCGCCGTGCATGGCGTCGATGAAGGGCAGGCCACCGAGAATATACGGATCCCAGCGCGGGAGGCCATGATACTGGCGCACAAAATCCCGATACATCCCTCGGAAAAAGACCCCGGAAGGGATCGAATCTGTCCCGAAGAGCATGGTGTTGGAGAAGAGAAACTCTCTGAAGAGGACGACGACCAGAAGGAGGTACAGGCCGATGATGAGCAGATCAAAAGTCCGCGATTGGGGGTGGAGCACCCCACGGGTTGGCCCAGGGGCAGCAGGATGCCGGCCTCTTCTCTCCCTTCCTCTCTCTTTGCCTCTCTTCGACTTCCTTCTGGACACCTTCCCCTCAATCCTCATTTAGAGATCTCATCTCTTCAAAGCCAGGCCGAGGCAGAGCATCTCTCCGGCCGTGAACCAGATCCGGGACAGCAGAGAGATGACCGTGGCGATGGGCAGCGGCATGTAAGCGCTGAGAAGGGCTGCCAGAAGGCCCTCTCGGACCCCCAATCCGCCTGGGGTGACAATGAAAAGAAAACCGAGGGTGTACGATACGGCAAAGATGCAGACGATGGCCGGCACCGTGCTCAGCGGCATGGCATGGACTGAGAAGACAAAAGCGGAAAATGCGACTCCGTAGACGATCCAACCGAAAAAGTACAGGGCTAAAAAACCGAGGCTGTCACCAAAGGTCATGTGCAGACGGATCGGCTCTCTCTTCAATCTTTTCAGAAGCCCATTGATCAGCCTCTCCAAAATTGGCGGATAGATGAGGATAAAACCGACGGGGATGAAGAGGATGAAGAGGAAAGGGAAACGAGGCAACGCCAGGCTACGGGCCACAAGCAGATAGCCCCCCATCAGGATAAAGGCAGAAATGATCGACCAGGCCTGGGCCATCACCACACTCGTGGTGGTGGCGATCTTGGGGATGTTCTCCCTTTCACACAGGTAAACCATGCCCATAATCTGCCACACTTTGCCTGGGACGTAACGGCCCAGGTTTGAGATGAACCATATCTTCCACGACCTGTTCAGGCCCAGATGATACCCCACCTTCCGCAGAATAGACCTCCAGAATACCACCATGAGAGTGAGGGCGGCCAGCAGAGTGACAAATGAGAGG
>JBHIER010000179.1:0-6984 GCA_046760705.1 bacterium | reverse complement strand
AAAAGGCGCATCTCCCTGCCAGAACCGGCGCGAGTGGGCGAGATGACCCTGGAGGAGGCACTTCAACTGCGGCGCTCGGTGCGAAGCTATACCGACGAACCGATAACCCTTGAGGAGCTCTCCCAACTGCTGTGGGCTGCCCAGGGGATCACTTCGGACGAAGGCTTTCGGACGGCTCCCTCGGCCGGAGCCCTCTACCCTCTCCAGACCTATGCGGTGGTTGGCAACGTTGAGGGGTTGAAAACAGGCATCTACAAATACTCTTCTCTAAGACATGAGTTGATAAAGGTCCGTGAGGGCGATTTCAGGCCGGCCCTGTCCGAAGAGGCTCTTTCTCAAAGTCAAATCGGAGAGGCGGCGGTGGACATTGTCATTGCGGCCGTCTACGAACGAACCACAGAAAAATACGGCGAAAGAGGCCGGCGCTACGTCCACATCGAGGTGGGCCACGCCGGGCAGAATATTTGTCTCCAGGCTGAGTGTCTGAACCTGGGCGTGTGCCCTATCGGCGGTTTCGAAGACGATGGCATAAAAAGAGTGCTCGGGTTGCCTGAGGATGAGGATCCACTCTACATCCTATCGGTCGGCAGGGTCTGGTAGAGATGAAAACACCGGTGGCCGTTGTCCGGACCAGAACGGACTATTCAGACGTCGAAAGGGCCGTCAGGGAAGCTGTCAACCTCATTGGTGGCCCAGGGCATGCTGCCCAGGCTGGCCGGAAGGTTCTCATAAAGCCCAATCTGTTGGATGTACGCGGCGGCGAGTCGGGCATGACCACCGATCGGCGGGTGACGGCAGCACTGGTGAGGATGGTCAGGGAGCAGGGGGCCGCGGCCGTTGTGGGCGACTCATCGGGGATGCGCTTCCACGGGGCCAGCGAGAGGGTGATCCAGGAAACGGGCACCCGGGCGGCCTGCGAGGCCGCCGGGGCCCAGGTGGTGAGCTTCGACTCCGTCCCTGCACACCGAGTGGAAATCCCTGGCGGCCGCATCCTGAAGGAGTGCCACATTGCCAGGCCTGTCCTCGAAGCGGATGTCATCATCACCGTGCCGAAGCTGAAGACCCATACTCTGACCAAGTTTACCGGAGCGGTGAAGAACCAACTGGGCTGTCTGCCAGGCGGGCAGAAGACGATCGCCCACCGGATTGGCTCGACGCCGGAGCGTTTTGCTCACCTGCTGGTCGACCTCCACACCGTCATCCGTCCGAATTTGGCCCTCATGGACGGGGTGGTCGGACTGAGCGGCTGGTGGCGACAGTCGGATCGATTGAGCCCGGGGCTCATCATCGCCGGAGAGGACTCGGTGGCCGTGGATGCCGTGGCGGCTCACATCGGCGGATTCGATCCGAAGGAGATTCCAACCATCCGGATCGCCGCCGAACGCGGCCTGGGAACGGCCGATCTTGGGGCCATCGACGTCGTCGGCACCGTGTTGGAGGAGCTTGAACCTGTCCCTCTTGCCCCGAGACGCTTCGCCTCAATCCTGGGGAGCCACCTCTTCTTCACTCTCGGGCGCCTCGTCACCTTCAGAGAGGACCCGAAGGTGAACCCCGCCCGGTGTGTGGGCTGCGGTCACTGTCAGGAGGTATGTCCAGCAGGGGCCGTCTCAATGGGCGATGGCCGTCCAGCCTTTGATCTCGATGCCTGCATCCGCTGTTTCTGCTGCCAGGAACTCTGCCCCCAGAGGGCCGTCAGCGTCGATTGGGGGGCTCTCGGAAACTGGGTGATGAATAGAAGAGCGGTGAAGCAATCTGTCGAGGTTGGATAGCAACCAGGCGGGCCCTGTCTGGAGCGAGGTTGGGGCTTAAAGCCTGTTTCATCTTGCTTGCTCTCGCATTCGCCTCCGTGGGTAAAAAATCCTTGACTTTACTAAAAGAGTTATCCATATTTTACAGAGGCACGATCTGCGATTTTCCTCTTGAATAGAGGAGGACAAAGCGCCCGCAACCCTCTTGACCACCCTTGAAGAACACATGGGTAGTGTCTCTCTGCCGGTTGAGATTAGACTGCGGGCTGCGTGGTATTTCGGCCCTGACCACTTATGATAATGCACAAGAGCAAAACCTTTACGAAGAAATTAAGGGCAGAATAAAGTGGAAGAAGAATATTTGGTACGTATCTGCAATAACTGTAATTATTTCTTCCCAGCAACTATGGAGGAATATACCGAATTCGGCATCTGTTTGAATGATAAAGAATTCGAGCCATTTCTTGAGGAATTGATAGACAATTCTAACTACGCATGTTGCCAGAGTTTGGTTGATCGTAAGAAATTTATACGGGACCGTGAAGCCTGTCCTGATTTCAGTGAGATTGAAGAGGGCTTTGAGATTGATGAAGATAGTGAATTTGCACGGGAACTCAGGTCCTTGATGAAGAGTGGCCAGTTGAACAGAGAAACCTTCGAGGAACTGCTTATTATGGAGCAGATCAGAAAGATTGACTTCACAACCTTACCAGTTGATAAGCACGCAGAGAATTTGAGAGATCCTGACCCAAAAGTACACGAGCCTCTCACGAGAATGTTAAGCGAAAAGCGATTCTCCTATCGCCTCAAGCGAAAAATAGAAGACATTTTGTATCAGAGGGACGTTGAAACTTACCGGGACATAATTGATATGTAACTTACCTTTTAGGTGGCAATACCGCAAAAATCAGGAGCAAACTGCCTATGGCTATTACTGTCAATTTGGATGACATCATAGATGGGATGGAATCTCAATCTGATGAAATTACCTCATATCTTGACAAGAAAACGGGGGAGGTGGTCATAATCACAGATGAGGCATTCACTGCTGCCCAACACGATAGACCTGTCGAAAATTTTCCCGAATGGGAACATGAGATGATAGAAACAGCTAAGAGAGTATTAAAGACACAAGATTACATCCCATTGCCTTCGAAGTTTGATATACACGAATATAGCATCATGGAGCGGTTCTGCTTGTCCATAGATGATGATGAGACGAGAGATATTATGTACAGCTCGATAAAGGGGCGCGGCGCTTTTCGAAGATTTAAAGAGAATATACACCGACACAATATAGCGGAGGAATGGTATCGGTACCGAGATGAGGCAATAAGAGAAATTGCTATCGACTGGTGCCGGGAGAATAACATAGAACTGATAGATGAGTAGAGTGCCGCTGGAGCTGGAGGCCCACCCGCCGCGGCTCGGGTCTTCCTCCAGGCAAAGGAGGCAGTCCCATTAGTGAGCAAAGTCTGTCGGTGAAATGAGAAGAGCCGGGATGAGCGTTGGACTATCTAAAGCCAAACTGTCCCAAGCTATGCTGGAGATTCTCTTGCAGCTTCCCGTAGGAACTACGCACCTCAAGGAGACCGTAGTATACAATGTGGGCTTCTTAGGCCAAATGTCTACCACTCGCGATATCAATGAGGCATGGAATCAGACGAAAAAGAGGGCCATCGCCAATTTCAAAAAGCTCAATGAATTAGCCGACATTGAGAATTGCAGGGCAGATAAACTCATATCTAAACTCATCAAATACTATTCCCATGTCCAAAAAGAGAAAGATTCCCGATAAATACCAGATCTGGATTGATGCTCGGAAAAGATTTCGTCTCTCCCATGCTCACATCCACATGGCCCTAGAATGGGGCATGAATCCGAGGAAGTTCGGCAAAATCGCAAATCACAAGTATGCCGACGATACCGCCATGAAAAAAACCCAAGGAGTTTTTGACGGCGCCGAAGGGTATTTCGTTGGAATATGTTTGCTCTTCAACCGTCTTTGCGCCATCGGAAGGAGGTGAACAATAGGTGAAAGACAAATTCTTAAAGTTGGCGTTGGTGACAGTGGGTGTGCTGCTGGTTTTGAATTTGGTTTTTTCCACGACGGCAGCAAATAACGGCAAAAAATACGAGCCCATCGAATACAAAGTCGTCGATACCAAGCCCATTCACAGACATCCAGAGGAGCTTGTGGCGACTTTGAACGAATTGGGCCAAGAGGGCTGGGAGGTGGTTTACATCTACCCCGTTGCCGACCTGGTGCTCTTAAAGCGATAAAATCTAACACCAGTGTGTGGGATACCTTTTATTTCTCCGGGATTTTTGGAAAGCCCATAATTTCATCAACGATTTCGTGAACCCTGAAGCAGTTGCGGGGATGGCTCGGTTTGGTATCAATCCTGAGAATACCTATGGGGTCTCCATGCCCACGCTCCGCAAAACAGCCAGGGAAATCGGCAAAGATCACCAGTTGGCCGAACAACTGTGGTTGTCGGGTATCCACGAGGCGCGGATATTGGCCTGCTTGATTGATGACCCAAAAATGGTCACCGAAGAGCAACTGGAGGGATGGGTTACAGATTTCAACTCCTGGGATGTGTGCGACCAGTGCTGCATGAATCTCTTTGATAAAACTGAATGGGCTTATCAGAAGGCAATCGAGTGGAGCGGACGGAGTGAAGAGTTTGTGAAACGTGCTGGCTTCGCCATGATGGCGACTCTCGCCGTTCACGACAAGAAAGCCAAAGACTCTCAGTTTGAGCAGTTCTTCCCGATCATAGGGAGGGAGGCATCGGATGAGCGAAACTTTGTCAAAAAAGCAGTCAACTGGGCGCTGCGGCAAATTGGAAAGAGGAACGAGACTTTGAACACACTCGCTATTGGCATTGCCAGGGACATTCAACAGATCGATTCAAAGAGCGCCAGGTGGATTGCCGCAAATGCTCTGCGAGAATTGACCAGCGAGAAAGTGCAGAAGAAATGGGCTTCCGGCCATCGTAGAGAGTTTCATGGATGCGGTCGAAAGTTTCCCTTATATTGAGCAGGACATGTTCGCCCGTTTCATTTATCGCGGCGAGGCAAACAGAGTGAACGCACCTGGAGATGCCAATGCTTGGGATCCGAATGCGTACCCTATGAGACGAGTCTCCGGCACCGATTTCTGGTATATAACCCAGACCTTTGAGGCCGATGCACGTCTCGACTACAAGTTCGTCCTGAACAGGAGCAACTGAATCCTTGACCCATTGAACCCGTACACCTGTTCCGGTGGCTTCGGACCAAATTCTGAGCTGCGCATGCCCCAGTATATCCCCGCGCCGGAGATCGAATATTACCCTGACATCCCCCACGGCACCCTCCGCGACACGACCTTTTACGGCACCTACCTGAACAATTGCCGGACCAGCCGGGTCTATACGCCGCCGGGGTACGAGAGCTCCAGCGAGGCACGCATTGATAATGCACTGGAACTCTTCTTCCCCGCGGACACAACTCAGAGAGAGTATTACAAGGGAGAAGTGGACGGGAACTCTTTAAAAATGTGTTGACAGAATGGAGGGGGTTAAGAGCAAATCGGTTTCGATCGCTGTCTTTATTCTTTTATTTTCAAGCGCTTCTGCTGGGCTGGCATCACATAAGGCGCATACCGCCAAGAACATCATTCTCCTCATCAGCGACGGATGTGGGTATTTCCACGTGGACGCCGCCAGCATCTATCAGTACGGGGCAACAGGAACACAAGCCTATGAGCACTTCCCGGTCGTGTGCGGGATGAGCACGTACATGGTGTACGTGGACAGCCTGGGCAATGTGATGGAAAGAGGTTATGACCCCACCCAGGCTTGGAACTCGTTCGATTATGTTATGCAATATTCCACCGACTCGGCGGCCGCAGCGACGGCCATCTCCACCGGGGTCAAGACCTACAACGGGGCCATCGGTGTCGATCCGAAGAAGCGTCCGCTGCGACACATTACCCAGTTTGCGGAAGATCTGGGCAAAGCGACAGGAGTGGTCACCAGCGTCCAGTGGAGCCATGCCACCCCGGCGGGCTTTGTCGCTCACAATGTTTCGCGCCACAATTATGTCGAAATCGCGCGGGAGATGATCCTGGATAGCGCTTGTGAAGTGATCATGGGCTGCGGCCATCCCCTGTTTGACAGCGATGGCCGATCTGCCGACAGAATTGAATATAAGTACCTCGGCGGTGAAGGGGTGTGGGATGGGTTGGTGACAGGTGCGGTCGAGTTCGATGTGGACGGCGACGGAGTGAGCGACAAAGTCGTCCCGGATGTGGACGGGGACGGTGTGCCCGACCCGTGGACGCTCGTGCAGACTCGCTCGCAGTTCCAGGCCCTGATGACAGGTCCCACGCCGAAGCGCGTATTCGGAATCCCGCAGGTGCGCTCAACTCTTCAGTACGATCGCTCAGGCTTTATCGGCACACCCGCTCTGGAGGCAGTCGAGGCCCCCTACTCCACCCCGCCCATAGAGACCGTGCCCACGCTTGAGGAGATGACACGGGCGGCTTTGAACGTGCTGGATGACGACCCGGATGGCTTCTTCCTGATGGTCGAAGGCGGCGCGGTGGACTGGGCCGGCCATGACAATCATTCCGCGCGTATGATCGAAGAAGAGATCGACTTCAACCGCTCGGTAGAGGCGGTGATTCGATGGGTTGAGGGCAACAGCAGTTGGGATGAGACGCTCGTGATCGTCACAGGCGATCATGAGTGTGGCTATCTCACCGGCCCCGGTTCCGGGCTTCGTGTGGACGATCCCCGCGGTAAGCCATTTGCCGTGTGGAATCCCATCGAGAATAACGGCACAGGAAAGCTACCGGGAATGGAATGGCACAGCGATAGCCATACAAATTCGTTAATACCTCTCTACGCCAAAGGCCCTGGTAGCGAGCGTTTCCACGGCTGTGTGAAGGGAAGCGACCCGGTGCGCGGTCCCTTTGTGGATAACACCGACGTAGCGCGGGTGATGCGGGAGAGCTTTGAGTAGCGGTGCAAATTGAGATCCCCATCCGCAGTTGAGACCCGTCAACACTAACTCCAGCCCTCAGCCAGCCGCGTATCAGGCCAAGAACCTGTTGGCTCTTACTAAGAAATACTGGGGTGTGAGCGGGGGGTGTAGCCGAACTTTCCAAAGTTCGCAGGGGGGATGGGCAGCAGAGAGCGCGGAATGGAATCCGCGGCTACGTCATGAGAAGCAGGGGGTGCTG
>JBHIER010000178.1:0-7035 GCA_046760705.1 bacterium | reverse complement strand
CTGCCTGCCCGGATTCGTCCAGCCAGAGGATGTTGGGTCTGTCGAAGAGGTTGAGGGCCTCGCTAAAAAGAAAGAACCTCCCTCCAAGAAGTTTGAAATTCTTGTTGAACCTGATGTCCAGGTCGGTGGTGACGTGCATCCTGGCGTTGTTGGGAGTGGTCTGAGGGCCGATGTTCCGAGTATAAGGCAAAGGGCTGTTCCACCGCCACAGAATGTTCACCCCCCAATTGTTCCCCTTGCGGATGTCGAGATTTAGAACCAGGGTGTGGCGCTGGTCCCAACTGAGATAATATTCTCCGATGGGAACTTTGTAGCCTTGGCGGGTCCAGTCGTAGCCCTCGCGCTCGCTGGATCCAGTGCCCTTGGCCGTCATATAGGTGTAACTCACTTTGCCCGAAAGAAGGTTGCCGTACCTCTTCTTAATGAAGACCTCGAGCCCGTGGATGTCCACCCAGGCCATGTTCACGTACTGGGTATACCCGCCTTCATCCGCCGACTCCGGGACGTAGGTTTTGGTGTCCACCAAGTTGGAGACGTCCTTGCTGAAGATGGTGATGTCCAGAACCATGTCTTTGGACAACTGCTTCTTGTAGCTGGCCTCGTACATGATCGTTTTGGCAGGCTTCAAATCCGGGTTGCCGGCCAGGGGTGAGAACCCCTCCTCTGGATTGTAGTTGACGTTGGTGTAGAGATAGTCGAAAAGCGGCGTCTGGAAAAAGTAGCCGTAGTTGACGTGCAGCTCTTGGCCCTCGGAGATGGGGAGGTTGACGCCCAACCGGGGGCTGAGCTGATACTTCATTTCGGCCGGGACTGTCTCGTCGTTATTGACCACCCATGCCCACTGACCCAGTTCGGTAGGCTTCTTCTCTAAGACCGGACGCGATGCCTGGGGGTCGAGGAAGTCGAACCTCAGACCGACATTGGCGATCATGCCCTCGTACTCGATCTTGTCCTGCACGTACACGGCGCCCTTCTTCGGATAGTAATGGTACTCGGTGACGTATTGGAGGTAGAGCGGAAAGTTGGGGTCTGGACTCGGTGTATACATCCACTGTTTGTTCCATTTGTACAGGTCGTAGTAGGTGAATTCTACCCCACTCTTCATCTGATGGTTGTTCGTCACCTGGCTGACCCAGTCGAATTTTATCACGTTGTGAATCTCCTCATGATCGAGCTGCCATGGATAGCTGCCTTCAACAACCCAGCTCCGCTTGTCATCGTTCTCCCATCTGATCTGGTCCATCGCCTCTCCTGGATCTTTCCCGTATATCGATTTCAGCACATTGTAAACACTCAATTTGAGGGAGAAGAATGTTCTCGGACTGATCGTATGGGTCCAATCGAGGCTGAGCCGATAACTTTTCTTCGATCGGGATGGCAGTCCTGCCAGATTCTTCTTCCACTTGTGGTCGTATTCCCACCAGTCCCAGATGGAGAGGAGCCCCTGGAGGGTCAATCGGTCGTTGTCCCGGAGGTGGGTGGTGAGTTTGCCGATGAAGTTGTTGCTTTGACTTTCGACGGAGTTAAAGATGCGCATGCGGGTGCCGAACTCCTCCCTCCTCCAGCGAGTGTGGGGATCTCTGAGGTTGGCCGAGAGGAAGTACTTGATGCGATCCCGGTAGATGGGACCGCCCAGGTTGACTTCGTAGTTGAGATCGTGATTGGAGCCGCCGAGGTCGAAGGGGTTGGGATCCTGACCGTAGTCGAGGGTATATATCTCGAAGCGGCCCCCGGGGGTGGAGCCACCTTCTCTGGTGATGATGTTGACCACCCCTGACATGGCGTCGCCGTACTCGGCATTGAACCCGCCGGTCTGGACCGTCATATCGATGACGGAGCTGTAGGGGAGTTCGGAGCCGACTTCGCCCTCGATGGCCTCCTGTACCGGCAGCCCATCGACGAGGTAGAGCACCTCTGTCTTTCGCCCCCCGCGGATATGGCCAGCCGCTACGCCCGGCTGAATGTCCACCACCTGCTGGAAGGATTGCACGGGCAACTGGTCCATCTCCTGTTTGGAGATGAAATGGGTGGTGGCCGTCACGTCCCGCCGGATCATCGGAGCTTCGGCCGTGACCGTCACCTCCTCCCCCAGGTCCAACACGGTCGGAGTGAGGCGAAACTCGAGGGTGGTTCTCAAGTCGACCAGAACAGTGATACCCTCCTTGGTGACGGAGGTGTAGCCCATCATCGATGCAGTTACCGAATAGGTTCCGGCCGGAATGTTGTTGATCAGAAAAAACCCGTTCACATCGGCCATGGTGCCCATTTTGGTGCCCTTTATGACGATGTTGGCTCCAGGCAGAGGCTCACCCGTCTTTTGATCCCTGACCGTGCCCGCCAGAGTTCCGGTAACGCCGGCGATGGCGGGTCCGTCAAAGTAAACCAGACCGAGAAAGAGAATTGCTGAGACACATACACCGAGTGGGATGCTTTTCATCTTCACAGCTCCTTTGATTCTGATGATTCTGATATGTCAACGTCTTCCAGTGTCCTTCCTAAAATATGATGAAAGAGCCTTGGATTCAAGAAAAAAATGGGCGAAGGGTCGCATTCATCTCCGCAAAATCTGAAGCGTGTTACCTATACTGAGGGGATAAGCGAATCTCAATACCTGCGTTGCCCGGAAAGAGGGCATCCAATATAAAAAGCTGCTGAGTGTAGACAAAGCTCACCGGCTTTTCGAGCTCCTGAAAAGGAAGGCGAAAAGCACTGAAATTGTCAGTTACAATCCGGTAGAAGTAGACGCCTTTGGTCGCGCCCGAGGCATCCCATGTGAGGGCCCGGTGGCCAGCCTCTGCTCGGCATCGACCAACAGTTTAAGCACCTGACCTAAGGTATTGTACACCTCTACTTTGGCAGCTTCAGGCAGAGTATACTCGATGGTCGTCACTGGATTGAACGGATTGGGGTAGTTCTGGGAAAGGGTCACCTGCGGTGCTGTAAAGCAGAATGTCGATCTCACCGGTCTTAATGGTAGAGGCCATCTCAGGTCTGTTCACCTCGGAGGCCCACCCCTCGAAGGAGGTACCCCGTAATAAATACGGGGCAGGCTCTGCATTCCCAGGAATGACAGCTATTGTCTCATCTCCACTCCGTTCACATCGACTGCCACTCCGAAAGCGATCCTCTCTGTTGCGCATTGGTATACCGGTATCTCCAAACGCTGGACCAACGCCACTGTGCTGATGAATAGAAACAGGAGAATAGGAACAAAACTTGAAAAAAGTGTTGACTTTTTTCCAAAAATAGTTTTATTTAATGTGTCCTTTAGGAAGGACGAGGGGGCAGCATGAGTGGTCGAGGAAATTTGTGAGAAAGGAGCACGGTCGTTGTGAGTTCAAGATCAGCAAGGGGTGCAGGCAGAGGTCGGTTCAGCGATTTGCTGTTCAATTTGATCTTCACCTTCGTCTTTTTGATTCCAGCTCTGGGGCTGGCGACCCTGTTTGGCCTCCAGTTCTCTCTGGCGTTAAAGATAATCATTCCGCTTCTCTTCTTAGCGGTTGCGCTTCCCCTTTTCTGGCTTTTCGGCGTCCGTTTTCTGCTCAGTGATGTGGTTCTGAAGAGACTTGGGGGTTGGGTGGTCTTGGTCGCCGCCTTTGCGTTGCCGCCCTTGTTCATTCTCAATTTCTACAATACGTATCCTGCGGTTGCCGAAGCCTTTATCGGCATAGCCGGGTTCCTGGCAGTGGGGGTTGTTCTGTGGGGGTTGGCCGAGATCGTGGGAAGCTTTGCGGCCACGCGACTGGGGCGGATCATCGGCTGGCTCTTCTTCGCCGGGGTGGTCCTGTTCCCTCTTTTCTGGACCAATTATCGTCAGCACAGTACCAAGGATATCAATCTGCTGTACGGCGGTGTCATCGGCATATTCGTGTTGGTGATGTTTACGGTGGGCCTGCGGACTCTTCTGCGGGCCATCTTCAAGGAGAGGGTGGCCGATTTTGCCGTGTTTTTGGATCGGGTGGTCAGGGTCGTACTGACGGCCGGGGTGTTTTTCGCCGGCGCCATCTTTCCGGCTCTCTTTCTGACCATCAAGGAGGGACAGAGTCTCACGTTGGGGATCTTTTTTCTTCTGTGTGTCCCTGTGATTGCGCTCTTTGTTCATTTCAATTTCTTGGCTGAAAAGCATGAGTTGTAATGTGTTGAAGAGCGTCGTTCAACACTCACCATTTAGGAAGGAGGATTGAGTGCATGGTTGAACTGTTTATTAAAGGTCGGATGTTCATGTGGCCTCTTCTGGCTGCGGCCATTATTGGGGTGGCCTTCATTTTTGAGCGGTTATGGACCCTCAGCCGGGCCACGATCAACACCAGGAAGTTTTTGGACAAAGTGACTGTAGCTCTGAGGGAGGGTGGCGTCACGGCGGCGGCCGACGTGTGTGCCAAGACGAGAGGCCCGATCGCCTCCATTTTTCACGCCGGTCTGATGAAAGCCGATAGAGGTGTTTCGGAGGTCGAAAAGGCCATCGAGGGTGCTGGTTCCATAGAGATGTCGTTCCTGGAGCGAGGGTTGGTGTGGTTGGCTACCATCGCCAATATCGCCCCGATGCTGGGTTTTTTGGGGACGGTGAGCGGCATGATCAACGCCTTCGAGGCTATTGCCCGGGCCGGTGACATCGAACCCAGCTTAGTTGCCAGCGGTATTTCCGAGGCGTTGATCACTACAGCTACAGGGCTGGCCATCGCTATCCCCATCCAAGCTGCGCACAATTTCTTTGTCTCCAAGATCGATAAGCTGGTCATCGATATGGAGGAGAGTTCTACCGCACTGCTCGATACCTTGGTTGAGATGGGGACGGCTAAGTAGACGCGACGCAATCCCGTTGCCTCTAGCCTGCCTCATAAGGGAGGACCTTAAAACCTGAACCTGACAGAGCTTGCCCCTGACTCCATGTCAGGGGCTCAGGAATCGGAAACAGCTCAAAGCTGAATTGCTCTGAAAGGGCCTTTTGGTTAGGAGCATTGGGATTTTGGGTTTTACGCCTTCTTCGGGGAGGGAGCTATGAAGATTCGGAAGAAACTGAGGGTGAGTGAGGAGATCCCCACCTGTTCGATGGCCGATATTGCCTTCTTGCTCATCATCTTTTTCCTGGTGACCACGACCATGAACATGGATAAGGGGTTGGGCCTCGTTCTGCCTGGGATCGGAGTGGAAAAGAAGATTCCTAAGACCAATATCTGCAACGTGTGGATCAACGCCTTCGGTCAGGTCATGGTGGCTGGGGAGATGATGGAGATTCCGAAGATAAGGGGTGAGATCAAACGGCGGCTGGAAGAGAACGATAAGTTGATCGTCTCCCTCAAAACCGATCCGGACACGAAGTACGGAACATTTGTTGATGTTCTCGATCAGTTGAAGCTGGCTGAAGCACCCCGGATCTCCTTGGCCGTTCCGGATTGAGGCCACCTGAGCGATTCTCTGTGAGAAACTCTCTCGAGGCAGACACGTTCTAAGGGTTAGGGGAGTTGAGATGAAGTTTGTGAGTAGAGCGAAAGTTACAGAGCGGATCCCCACAGCATCGATGGCGGACATCGCTTTTCTGTTGTTGATCTTTTTCATGCTGAGCACTGTCTTCAAACAGTATCAGGGGCTCCCGGTGCAGTTGCCCCGGGCCCAGAAGACGGAGAAGATAGAGACGAAGAGAAACATCACGCACATCTGGACGACGGCTGAGGGGCGGGTGGCTATTGATGATATGTTGGTCGACATCCCTTCAATTCGAACCATTATGTATAACAAGCGGGTGGCAAATCCGAAGGTCATCGTCTCCCTCAAGACCGATTGGAGGGCCAAGTACGGGGTTATGGCCGAGGTGATGGAGGAGCTGAAGAAGGCCGATGCCCTCCGGGTCAATTTTGCCACCGAGAGAAAGAGGTGATGCTCATATGGCGAAGATGAAGTCTCCTGACGACTTGCGCGGGCGCTACCGGGAGATCTTTGAGAAGTCTCTGGCCCTGTCGCTGGGGCTCTTCCTGCTGGTCTTCCTCTGCTGGCAGACCGTTGAGATCAAGGCCTATGAGAGCATGAGGAAGCAGGAGATTATTCAGGTTGAGGACATCCCGGAGACGAAGCAGCTGAAGAAGCCGCCTCCGCCGGTGCGTCCGGCCGTGCCCATCGAAACGGAGAGCGAAGACCTGCCCGAGGACGTGACCATCGAGACGACGGAACTGGATGCCGTCATCGATCTTGTGCCGCCACCGCCCCCTGATGAGGCTCCACCCCCAGATGAGTTCTGGTGGGCCGAAGAGATGCCCCAACTGACCCACTACTCTGTGCCCGAGTATCCTGAAATCGCCAGAAAGGTGGGCCTCGAATGTGTCGTCATCGTCTACATCCTGGTGGACGAGGAGGGGAATGCAGCCAAGGTGAAGATCGCCAAACCCTGCGGCAATGTGGGGTTCAATGAGGCCGCCGAGGAGGCGGCCTGGAAGTGCAGGTTCACCCCAGGCAGGCAGAACGAAAAACCGATCCGGGTGTGGGTCTCTATCCCTTTTCGATTTAAAATGGAAGGTAAGAGATAGGAGCGAGGCGAACTTGACCCAGCCTCTCCTCCAGGACAGTGAAGAGAAAGGCAGTGCCAGGGCCCACTGCCTTTTTTATGTTCGGGAAAACTTTCTGTTGAGACCCCAGAGTGACCGCTGGGGGAAGATGCCGGATGGCCGCAGCCGATATGGCCCATCCGAAACTTTCTGTCCCGTTTCTGGTCTAAGGTCTTGACGTTGAAACCCTCCAAGGTTCTGGTGATCTGTCGAGAAGAGGACCCTTCGATGGGAAAGAGAAGAAGAACCCCCCAAAAGGAGGTGTACAGATGAGGGAACAAGCCTTTGTGCAGGAAGAAGTTCAGGAGATGAGCCCGTTCCAGAGGGTGATGGGAATTTATTTCAGCCCGGGGAAGACCTTCCAATATCTGCGGCAGAGGCCGACGTGGCTCCTCCCGTTCATCATTATCTCCCTTGTAGCCATGGTGTCAAACTACCTGATAAAGGAGATCGCCATCCAGGAGAGAATTTATCAGATCGAGATGAGCGACAGAATTCC
>JBHIER010000177.1:0-7084 GCA_046760705.1 bacterium | reverse complement strand
GCGGCGATGTAAGAATTCCATTCGAAATTAAACTATTTTATGCTCCGCGTAATAACCAAAATGTGAACGAATGTCAAGCAAAAAATGCAATTTTTCGATTTTTCCACGATCCGGCAAATTTTTTCCGTTGCTGGCGAGCCTGCCCCAGTGGCCGAGGATTGGTCTGCAGGCTCAATGATGCCCATCCCCCCTTGCGAACTTTGGAAAGTTCGGCTACACCCCTACGGACAAATCCCTCGAGCCATCGTAATCGCTATGGAAAGCGCGGCCCCTCACGCAGACCCTTATGGGCCCAGGTCCCTTCCCTACAACCCAAACAAGCTCGCACACCCGTAGGGGCAGACGTCCCTGTCCGCTCCTTGGATGATCTATCCTGCGGGGGCCGCCCTCACAAAGGCAAAGGGCCGACACGGAGTTCGGCCCCTACAATTGATATTTCCGCCAATCGTAGCGTATTTGAATGGGGCCAGCTACAGGGGGATCCTCTTGCTCCCCAAGGGGAAAAAGGGGACAGGCTACTTTTTTGGCAAATGGAGAGCCTCCCCGTATCCCCGATCGGAGTCGAGGACAAGCTTATTACGGGGAATCTCCATCCACCCTGTCATTCCTGCGAATGCAGGATTCTCCCTGTTGTTGGCACCAGACGGGGATCCCTGTATACTTAGCGCGGCAAAGCCGCAACCAAAATCGTTTTTGGGTTAGGGTTACGATGCCCGGCCCATGAGATAACTTCATATCTAACGGGGCCGGATCAAGTCCGGAATGACAGGTAAAAAGGCGCACCATGGAAAGTGCGGCTAATGGCAGGCAGTCCGCAGGGGCGGATGTCTCTGTCCGCACTCACAAAGTGCCGACACAGAGCTCGGCCCCTAAAACTATGGCTCTGGTGGGAGTTGGACCTGTCTGCGTGCCTGCCTGTGGGTAGCACGCAGACAGGCCGGCACGGCAGACAGGCGAACACGCACAGGCAGGCTCCCGCCAGCATTGGCTTCACCATACCGGTTGGGGGGGCAGCAGCCCAACTCCTGCCCGAGCACTGGGTTTGTAGCAAGCTACGAAGCCCTGAGCCTAAAGTCAGGGCAAAGTCTGCGGAGTAGCGTTCCCAAGACCCACTCCGCGGAGTTTATCCTGAGCCAAGACTCAGGACTCCGTGCCTTAATACGAACAAAACCTGTGAAGTCCGCAGGGGCGGACGTCCCTGTCGGCCCGCCCTCCCCGCCCACACAAAGGGCCGACACAGAGGTGGGCAACTACGATTGCTCTCTCCGCCAGTCGTAGCGCATCTGAAAGGGGCCAGTTCCAGAGGGGCCTTGCCCCAAAATCCAAGCCGGAGGGGCGGGCATCGCTGTCCCTATACGCCAATGACCACCTCAATATCGGACCGCTCTGTGGCGTACCCACTCTCTCCTGAAGTGGCAATGAACCCGCTCTGACGGAAGTTGGGGCACCTATTGCTCCTTTTGGGGAGACAAAAAGTCCTTGCATCGGTCCAATTTTTTGCTATATTTTTAATCACAAAAAATCTGAGTAAGGGGGGTGTTGAGATAGATGCCGGGTGTCCGCGTGCAGGAGAACGAATCCTTTGAGAGAGCTTTGCGGAGGTTTAATAAGACATGTATGAAAGAAGGCATTCTCTCTGAGATTCGGAAACGACAGCATTTCGAGAAACCGAGTGAACGCAGAAAGAGAAAGATCAACTCGGCCAAGAGAAAACTTCTAAAAAGAGAATTTCTCCAGAGAAGATAGGCGAAAAGCTTGAGTCTCTCTTCCGAAGGGGGGCGGTGACACCTCGCCCTGCGGGAAGGTCGGCAGGCCGGGGAGCTGTTGAAAACTTTCTGACCCGTGGAGAATAAAGAGCGAAAGAGGACATGAGAAGGGAACTTGTGACGAAGGTTCCAAGACCTTTGAGGAGCATTCTGAATGGATCTTTTGGACTTGGCAATCATCGTGTTTTTGGCCTTTTTTCTCTACCGAGGGGTCAGAAGGGGGGTCATTCGTGAGATCTTCGGCTTAGTGGCCGTTCTGGGAGCGTTGGTGCTCGCCGTTGTCTACATGGACAACGGGGTCGCCATGATTGAAGGTCTGGGGAGTGTACCCACATCGCTGGCCCTCACCCTCAGCTTTCTGCTTATTTTCGTTGTCGTCTATCTCTCGGTTCGAGTTGTCGGTGCAATCTTCCATAAGCTCGTTCGGTTAACCCTCCTGGGGTGGTTGGACCACCTGGGAGGGTTATTCTTTGGTCTGTTGAAGGGCGTTCTCATCGCCAGCCTCATTCTTCTGGGGCTGACCCTTCTCTCCTGGCCCCGGGACATGCACAGGACCATCGACCGTTCGATCTTAGGCCCGTCTGTCCAGATGGCAGCCCCCCGCTGTTTTAACCGCATGAAGTTCCTCTTCCCCGCAGCCAAATCCGTCTATCAGGAGTTTCAAGAGAGCGTGCGTGTCTATACCGCAATCGATCCGGAAAAACTTAAGGAGAAGGCTGTACAGAGGGTCCTTCGTGTCCTCAAAAGGGCCGAATAGGCAGGTGACGACCTGATGATCGATGCAGCCACGTGTTCGGTTTTGGAGTTCGACAAGATCAGGGAGATTTTGGCCGACTTTGCCCTTTCCCCAATGGGACGGGAGTTGGCCTGCCGTTTGATCCCGACCAACGATGTGGATCGAATTGAGCTGTGGCTTGACCAGGTGAGTGAGCTCACATCGATGCTGCAGTTTGATGATCCCTTTCCTCTGACGGCCGTTGAGGACATCAGGCCGATTCTCAAAAAGTGCGGGATTGAGGGGACGGTTCTGGACCCTTCGGAGATTTTGGCTGTGAATCGGGCCGTGCAAACAGCGCGATTGGTGAAGGAATATGTCGAGGAGCGCCGAAAGAAATACCTTCTGCTCAGCGAAATTGTTGAACCAGTTAAAGCGTTTCCAGACTTTGAGAAGAGAGTGACCAGAGTCTTCAACGAGAGGGGGGAGATTTCCGATAACGCCAGCGAAGCTCTGAGCCGAATTCGGCAGGACCTGAAACAGGGCCACAACCGGTTGCGGAAAACATTGGACCGAATCCTCAATGACCTGGTGAAGAGGGGCGTCGTCCAGGAACCGGTGATCACCATTCGGGAGGGGCGGTTTGTCCTGCCGGTCAAAGCCGAGTACCGGAGCCGGGTCAAAGGGGTGGTTCACGATCAGTCGGCCAGCGGGGCCACCCTTTTTATTGAACCCCTCTCCGTGGTTGAGGGTAATAACCGACTGCGCGAGCTTCAACTTCTGGAGAAACAAGAGATCAGAAAGATCCTCAGTGGTCTGACCACCTGGCTGCGCCAGCGCGTGGCTGAGCTCAGCGCTGATGCTGATGCGTTGGGAGAACTGGATTTTATTTACGCCAAGGCGCGGATGTCTCTCGAATTTGAGGGGTACAGACCGGCCCTCAATCGCCAGAACCGCATCGGGATCGTTGGGGGAAAACACCCGCTCTTGATGAGAAGGGAGCGTCTGGCCAGGGAGAAGGTGGTTCCCCTTGACCTGGAACTGGGCGACGGATTTCGAACCCTGGTCATCACAGGGCCCAATGCCGGGGGAAAGACGGTCGCTCTCAAAACGGTCGGCCTTTTGACCTTGATGGCCCAGGCCGGGATGCACGTTCCTGCCGGTGACGGGACCGAGTTGGCGGTGTATGATAGAATCTTTGCCGATATCGGCGACCAGCAGTCCATCGAGCGCGACCTGAGCAGCTTTTCGGCCCATCTTCAGCAGTTGAAGAGGATCGTGGAGGAGTCGGAGGAAAAGAGCCTGGTTCTGATCGATGAGCTCGGCGCAGGCACCGATCCCGACGAGGGATCGGCCCTGGGGATGGCGGCTTTGCAAATTCTTACTGCCAAAGGGGGGTGTACCCTGGTGACAACCCACCACGGGGCGCTGAAAGCCTTTGCCCACCAGCACCCAGAGATGGAGAACGGCTCTATGGAGTTTGACCACCGGAGCCTGCAGCCCACCTACCGGTTCCATTCCGGAATCCCCGGGAGCAGTTACGCCTTTCAGATCGCCGATAAGTTGGGAATGGACCCGGAGCTGACCTCGTTGGCCGCCTCCTTTGTCGGGGCGAAAGGGCGAAAGGTGGAGGAATTGATCGTTGAGCTTAATCGCAGTTTCCAACAGTATGAAGAGAAGAGACGGAGCGCCGAGGAGAGAGACCTCCGATTGAAGCGGCTTGTGGCTGAATATGAGGAGAAGGTGGCCTCGGCCAAGAGAGAGGCCAAGGAGATCCGGCGGGAGGCCTACGAACAGGCGGACGGAGTCCTGACCAGGGCCAACGCCCTCTTGGAAAATACAGTGGCCGAAATTCGGAGGCAACAGGCCACCAGAGAGATCATCAAGAAAGCAAAGAAGGAGGTGGCCGAGGTCCGCCAGGAGGTAACAGAGGGGTTGGAAAGATACAGGATCGATGAGGGAGAAGAGGGGTTGGAGAGTGTGGTGCCCGGCCAGGAGGTGTGGATCCCTCCGTTCCACACCTGTGGGACCGTTCTCAGTGGGCCCGATTCGAACCGGAGAGTGCTCATACAGGCGGGCCGGGCCAAAGTGGAGCTGTCACTGTCCCAGTTAAGGGCTGTGGGGAGAGAGGGGGAGGCCCATCAGTATTCGAAAGGCGGGGTCAGTTACGATACCCAGCGGGACATATCCAACGAGATCAGTGTGCGAGGGATGACCGGCGATGAGGCCTGCGATCTTCTCGATAAATACCTGGACGATGCCTATGTGGCTGGCTTGAGTACCGTCCGAATCGTCCACGGCGAAGGAACCGGGGCCCTTCGAGAGCGCATCAACCATTTTTTAGAGGACCATCCCCGGGTGAAAACCAAACGGTTCGGCGACTGGGATGAGGGGGGAACCGGAGTGACGGTGGTGGAGTTGAAGTGATCGATGGTCTTAACCTGGATTGTTCGCCACAGAGGCTCAGAGAAAATCCAATGTCCAATCTCAGAGCTGAGGAGGCCTTAGACCTTGGACCTGGTCCACCTCTGTGCGCTCCGTGTCTCAGTGGCCAATAAATAAAAGAGGTTGTGGTTTGGACTTTCCCAACCCGTGCTCTATCGGGACTCGTAGTCCGAGATCTCCTCTGTGTTCAAATGGCATATCGCATTCCCAACGAGATCATTGACGAGGTGCGGAGTCGGACGGACATTGTCGATCTGGTCTCCGATTTCGTCCCCTTGAAGAAGCGGGGCAAGAACTTCTTTGGTCTCTGCCCCTTCCATCCCGAGAAGACACCGTCGTTCAGCGTCAACCCTGAACGGCAGATTTACCACTGCTTCGGGTGTGGGGTGGGGGGGAACGCATTCACGTTCCTCATGGAATACGAGAAGCTGGGCTTCTGGGAGGCGCTCACATACCTGGCCAAACGGGCCAACGTCACTCTTCCGCAAAAGGGCATCGACTCGAAACAGAGGGCAGAAAACGATGCCCTCTTCCACGCCAACCAGTTCGCCGCCGACTACTATCGCCGGGTACTCCTGGAAACGGAGCAGGGTGCCAGAGCTTTGCAGTATCTGAAGGAGAGGGGCCTTTCGGACCAGACTATCGAGGCGTTCCATTTGGGCTACGCACCGCCGGGCTGGAGCAACCTGCTGGACGAAGCTCAGAAGAAGTCCCTTTCGCCTGACCTCCTGCAAAGGGCCGGACTGGCCGTGTCCCGGGAGAAGGGGGGAGGCTACTATGACCGCTTTCGAGACAGAGTGGTCTTTCCCATCGTGAATCTCACGGGGAAGGTCGTCGGTTTCGGCGGTCGCCTCCTCTCCGAGAGCCAAGATCAGCCCAAATACCTCAACTCCCCGGAGACGCCCATCTATAACAAAGGGAAGATGCTCTACGGGCTCTTTCAGGCCAGAGGCTCAATTCGCCAGGCCGACCGCGTTGTCGTCGTGGAGGGATACACCGACGTGATCAGTCTCTCTCAGGCCGGTATTGAGAACGTGGTGGCTTCCTCAGGGACGGCCTTCACCTCTGACCAAGCCAGGCTGATTGGCCGATACACCAGAAATGCGTTGCTCCTCTTTGATGCCGATACGGCCGGTGCACAGGCTGCCCTGCGGGGTGTGGAGACGCTGCTGGACAATGGGCTGGATGTGCATATCGTCTCTCTGCCGGCCGGGACCGACCCTGACAGCTTTGTCCGGGAGAAGGGGAAAGCACCGTTGATCGGCCTCTTTGATGGGGCCGATTCCTTCGTCGATTTCGTTCTCAAAAAGATAGGGGAGACCCACGACCTGGCCACCGTAGAGGGGATGGCGCAAGCGGTGGAGACCGTCGTGGAAGCCTTGGCTAAGATAAAAGATGAGGTGAAACGGAGCCTCTGGATCAAGCGGGTCTCTGAGAAGCTCTCCCTGGATGAGCGGGTGATTCAGCACTCTGTGGACAGGGCCAGGAGGCCTCGAGGTGCAACTTTAAGGGAGACGAAGGTGGAGATCGAAGAGCCGTCCACCCAGGCCGCCGAGCACGGACTGCTGCGGCTGATGATGGCCGAGCACCGCTTTCTGAGGTGGGCGATGGAGGAGCTTGCCCCCGATGATTTCTGTAACCCCGACACCCGGGAGATGGCTACGGTCCTCTTCCAACTGGGGGGGAATGATCAATCCCTCGATCCGGCCCTCATCATCGATCGGCTGAACCGCCCTGGGGCTAAGAGCCTGGTTTCACTCCTTTCGGTGCAAGAGGGGCCAGGCGAGGAGGGAGAGCGCCTCTTCCGCGACTACCTCTCATTCATGAAGAAAGTCCGGGTTTCAAGAGAGTTGAAGCAGGTGCGGGAGGCGCTGGAAAAGGCCCAAAAGGACAGGGAGGAGGAGGTGGTGGTGAAGCTGACGGCCCGGTTTCAGGAGTTGTGTCGATTGAAGGAGCGTCTGAAGAAGGGAGCCACCGGCTCCCTGGGGTGAAGCCTATTACGAATACGTCTGGCTCTTTTCGAGCATTGTGCCCAATGCTGACACAGCCCCCTGTTCTCCAGACGCCAGCTATTGCGAGTACTTTTCCTGGCTCTCAGACGCCAGCTATTGCGAGTACTTTTCCTGATTCCCAGACGCCAGCTATTGCGAGTACTTTT
>JBHIER010000176.1:0-7103 GCA_046760705.1 bacterium | reverse complement strand
TGCCACAGTGGATGAGGCATGCGACATTTTCGATCAAACAGCGAACAACGTAACCGTATGACGATACGGGCCTCGTCACCGTAACCGTACGACGAAAAAAATATGCGCGTAGCTATGTATTACAACAACCGGGACGTGCGGCTGGAGGAGATGCCAAAGCCTAAGATCGGTCCCGGTGAACTGTTGGTAAAAGTGATGGCCAGTGGCATCTGCGGCAGCGATGTGATGGAGTGGTATCGCATCAAGAAAGCGCCCCTGGTACTGGGCCATGAGATCGCGGGAGAGATCGTCCAAGTTGGAGAGGGGGTGGGCTACAAAATCGGCGATCGGGTCTTCGTCTCCCATCACGTCCCGTGTAATACCTGCCGCTATTGCCTCAATGGCCATCACACGGTCTGCCAAACTCTGAGGACGACCAATTTCGATCCCGGCGGCTTTGCCGAGTATATCCGCGTGCCGCCCATCAACGTTGACCGGGGCACCTTTCTGCTTCCTGACGAGATCTCCTTCGAAGAGGGGACGTTCATCGAACCGCTGGCTTGTACCGTTCGCGGTCAGAGGCGGGCGGGGCTTCGGCCAGGGCAGAGCGTGCTCGTTTTGGGCAGCGGCATCTCCGGGTTGCTCCACATCAAACTGGCCCGCGCCCTGGGGGCAGGTCGAATAGTGGCCACAGACATCAATGAATATCGACTGAAGGCAGCCAGCCAGTTTGGGGCTGATGCTACAATTCACGCCCAAGAAGACGTGCCGAACCGTTTGCGCGAGGTCAACGACGGCCGGCTGGCCGACTTAGTGATAGTCTGTACAGCAGCCACCTCAGCCATTGCCCAGGCCTTTCAATCGGCGGAGCGCGGGGGAACGATTCTCTTTTTCGCCCCGACAGAGCCGGGGGTTGACGTCTCAATTCCGCTGTGGGACCTCTGGCACGACCAAATTACGATGGTCTCCACCTATGCTGGCAGTCCCAGGGACATCGCCGAGGCGATAGAATTGATCCGAGTCGGCAGGGTGAGGGTGCGGGAGATGATCACCCACCGGCTGAGCCTGGCCGAGACGGGCCTCGGCTTTCAGCTCGTGGCCAAGGCCCAGGGCTCCATCAAAGTCATCATCGAACCACAGAGATAGGCAGGAGGCGTTTTAGGTCAAAGCAGTTTTCGCCTCAAGTTGTCCCTACGTACAATTTTTTTTCCGCACTTCGTAAGGAGTCGATGGGTGACAGTGCTTCGATTGCGAAACCTTGGTTTGGCTTTCTAAAGTGCCCAATCCTCCGGGACGCACTCCACTTTTAGAAAGTACGGAGCGCGATACTTTTGGCCGGGTATCTCGACCGACAAAATCATCTCTTTTCAGACTTCTCTGGCACCGCCTTTAGCAGGGGGAGCAAATAACTCTGCCACTCCTCAATAGAAGCATTGACTCCGCCTATTTCGAGAAACTCCTCGTCGTAATAGACCTCCAGACGTTCGTCGCAGTCTCCGCATTTGAAAAGGTAACGGGGAGACATCTTCCCTGTTCCACTTCTATGATAGACCCGCAGTTTCCACCCGCCCTTTCCGTCGGGCACACA
The DNA here is from genome assembly GCA_046760705.1 of bacterium. Lineage (GTDB taxonomy): Bacteria > JBHIER01 > JBHIER01. The sequence continues at coordinate 5,536 of JBHIER010000176.1, read as the reverse complement.
AAGCTTTCTGTTGAATTTCCTCTTCATAATCTCCTCCGTCTTAAATTTGCGCGCTATGGAAGGCGCGGCTACTTCCACCACCTCCTCGCACGTCCAATCCTCTGTAGCCGCGGATTCTATTCCGCGCTCTTGGCCCACCCCCAACCCCTGCGAGCTTTGGAAAGCTCGGCTACACACCACCTCTCAGGCCAACGTAGCCGCGGATTCGTAGCCGCGGATTCCATTCCGCACTCTTTACCCCCCACACCTTGCGCGCTATGGAAAGCGCGGCTACCTCCACCACGCAGCCGTCGTCGCCCCAACAAGCCTGTCAACATAAGCATCGATATCCGGCCACTTGCCAGTAGCCTGGCGGATGCGCTCCCGCCATGGGAGCGTCTCCCCCGGTGTATAGAGATTTTCGATGAGCCACCTCCCCACCTCGGGACTATCGATCATCCGATCACCGAACTGCTCTTTGAGAGCCTGATGGATCTGGGCAGAGACCACCGCCGCCAGGAGGTAATTCTGATAGTAGATCGGAGAAGTGACCAAAGACGTCATTGACGCCCAGCGAGATGGCGTATCCTCAGGAGTATCCACCAACAGGAACTTTCGCTCCAACTCCTTCTGAAGCCGGTCCAGGTTCTGTTCCAGATTCTCGTAAGCCCGAAGCTCAAAGGAGATGGTGCTCATGAGCGATCGGATAGTGTACAATTCCAATCTGGCCCGGGCGCTGGCATACAATTCGATCTGCTCTTCAGGAAGGTGGGTGTACTTTTTGAGCCACAGCGGATCCCTCGTGAACTCGGCCATCACCTCGGCCATACCCTCGGTGTAAGCAGAACTGCTGGCCCCCAAGACCCAATCGTATCCCTTCAAAATGGGCAGCTCTGCCTGGATATGAACGGCGTACAGTCCGCGCCCGTATTCGTGGAAGAGAGTCGAATAGAAACGGTGGCCCTGACTCAGGTTGACCAAAAGCCGGAAGTCGCTCGGGATACGGACCGCCAGCCCGAGGCATCTGTAAGCAACGTTGCCCTCAACGATCCGGATGGGCAGTTTATCGGCCTGAAACCCGATGGCCCTCACGAACTCAAAAAGGGTCGGCAGGGCTCGATCTCTGGGAAAGTATTCATCCGGAAGGGAGGCCGCCTGGCGCATCGCATACTGGATGTCCCAGGGGCGAAGGGTCTTCATCCCTAACCCCTCCCTCAAAGAGTTGACGAACTCCCGGTACGGCTGCCGCGTTCGCTCTTCCAGCCTATCGATGAGCCCTCGCAGCCACCCGGCGTTGATGGCCTGAACCATTAACGAAAAGGTTCCATAATCTATCTGCCTGCCCAGAAGCTCCACATTCTCGTTTCTCTTCCGCATTAACCGGAGCAGATCGCTCTCCATGGCCTCCGAAAGGAGACCGAAAGCCTCCCACGCCCTACGGCGTCTCTCGGGGTCCGGATCGGTGCGGACAATACGGTTCAGCTCGGCCCGAGAGATCACCCTCCCATCCATAGAAAACGGGAACTGATGGTTTCGTTCCTCCAACGAAGTCTCCAGAGTATAGATCTCTTCGTCCTCCTCCACGTAGGCCCCTAAAAAAGACTGGCTCCAGACGTCGAGGCGTCTCTTGAGCTCACCATCGATCTCCTTATCAGCGGAATATCTCCAGTGAGTGACGATCTTGCGGTATACACTATTGAGAAAAATATCCGCGAACTCGGCCCTCACGGAGTTCAGGTCGGCCCCTCCTTCGCCGGAATAGAGGTTCCAAGTGGCCTGACCCATCCGGATACAAGAAGTTTCGTAGCCTTTCTCCAATCGATCCAAAAATTTCGCCACGTCCTTCTCAGTCTTGATCTCCTCCTCCTTCTCGGGCAGCTTCTGGCATCCCCAGAGAGAGGCACCCATCAGCAGCGCGGTGATCATGACGAGGGGTCGCACTTTTGTCTCCTTTGCAAATAGTACCAAGTTCGGAATTCGTAACATGCGTTCCACCCTTCAGAATTCTTGATCGGTTGCAGCAATTTGTAGTGTAGGGGCTTGTCCCCGTATCATTCACGCCCACAAGAGGCTCCCCAGACATGCTAAAGCGCGATTTTCTGATGATTAACAAATATATCTGTCATGAACTTAGAAGTCCATCAAATAGCTCACATTATGTAAGTCATTCCGTGGAGAAATTGCATTTGGAATGGTTTATGATTTGACGATCCCAGCAATACAATCTTGTACTTCAGCCCTGCCCTTTCAGAATATGCTCACAAACGCTCATAACCGCCTCTTCGACTTTCTCTGTCCCCGGACCGCCACCGAAAGCAAGTCTCGGAGACCCGCCGCCGCGTCCGCCAAGCCTGGCACAGGCATCGCCTATGAGGTCGTTCATCTTGTACGGAAGTCCCTCGGAACAGGAAAAGAGCAACTGTCCTTTCTCCCCCCGGTTGCCGAAGAGGACGAGGGCCTTCTCACAATCGACAATCTTTGAGGCCAGTGATTTGATCTCTTCAAAGGGCCGACGGTCAAAGACGGCCTTGACCACTCTGATCTCCCCCAACACCACAGCCTTCGAGAGCAGTTCGTGGGCTTCAAATTCCATCGCCCGCTCCGACAGGCTCCTCAGATTCCTGCGGAGTTCCTTGTTCTCCTCGGCCTGCTTCGTAACCAGAGCGATCACATCGGAACCTCTGGCCGAATATCGCTCAGCGAGCTCCTCAACCACTTGGCTCTTCCATCTGTAATCCGATAGGGCCCTGCCTCCGCACAGAAACTGGAGACGGATGTTCTTTCTGATCCTCTCCCATCGACCCACCTTGATGAGCCCGATCTCTCCGGTGCAGTGACAGTGGGTCCCGCCGCAGGCAGAATGGTCGAAAGCCTCAACCTCCACGATCCTGAAATTTCCCTTCTGCGGGGGAACTTTCCTCAGAGGAATCTTACTGATTTCATCTTCCGATACGAAATAGGTTTTGATCGGTCGATTCTCGAAGAGGACCCCGTTTGCGAACTGTTCCACGGAGTGGGCCTCTTCAATGGTCAGGTCTTCCCGAGCTATCTCTATGGTTGAGGTCTCCTCGCCCAGATGGGCCGACACGGTATCGGCCCCGAGCACGCGAAGAAAACTCTGGGACAACACATGTTGACCCGAATGCTGCTGCATAAAATCGAACCGCCGCTTCCAATCGATCCTGCCGCCGACGCTGTCTGCGGTTATTTCGTCACCCATGAGATGAAGAATCTCGCCCTCGCGTTCAAGGACATCGATGACCGGAACGTCGTTCAAAAACCCGCGATCGCACCCCTGTCCTCCGGCCCTGGGATAGAAGCAGGTCTGATCCAGGATCAGACCAGGCCTTCCGTCCACCTCGACTCTGCCGACCACCGTGGCGACGAAATCGATCCGATATGGATCATCGAAGTACAATCGCTCGGTCATCAGTCGCCCTCTTTTCGCGTCGTCTGCCGCTCAAAGACCAGGACAACAGCCCCCCTATCCGACTTCGAGCAGTGCCTCATCCCTTTCGGAACCACCACCCCCTGACCAGTCCCCAAGGAGACATCGCCTTCCGTCGTTTGGATAACCATTTTGCCGTCCTGCACGAGAAAGAACTCGTCCTCGTTCCGATGCGTGTGCCAGTGATATTCGCCTTTAATCTTGACGCACCGCACAGCAAAATTGTTCACCCTGGCTACATCCACAGGCATCCACGGCTCTTTCAACCCCTTCTGGACCTTCTTGATATCAACACGCGCGAGCATCTGTTCACCTCCAAAAAATGTGATGTGAATAGAACATGTGTTCGCTTATTTTTCATTTGTGACTATTCAGCTATGCACTGTCATTGCGGCTGAAGCAGAGCGGAATGGAGGGATCTCCGCATTCAATAGGGAGATTCCGGTATCCTCCTTCGCCGGAACCGGAATGACAGGTGGAATGAGGTTATCCAATGAGGTAAGCTGAATAGTTACTTTAATTTTACAATTCTCTCTGCCCCACCTCTGGGTTGCTAACCCCTCTCGTACAGTTCTCGATGGCTTTACTCAGGTTGATCTTCACTTTCGGGCACTCCTTTTCGACGGTCCTCAAAACCTCCTTCATTCGAGTGCGCTTCGAGGTGAAACTGTTCGGGCATCGACACAACTGGGACGGGAAATTGTTTGCTTTAGCAAACCGAATAACCTCGCGCTCAGGCACGTAGACCAATGGCCGGATGACGGTGATCTTTCCATCAAAAAACACCACCTTCGGCTCCATTGTCTCCAACCGGCCATGATAAAAGAGGTTCAACAGAGTCGTCTGGGCCACGTCGTCAGCGTGATGGCCGAAGGCCACTTTGTTGCACCCCAGACGCTGAGCGGTCAGAAAGAGCGCCTTTCTCCGGTTCCACGAACACCAGAAGCATGTGGGGGCGCGCCTCGTGCCGTCTTCAGTTACCGTCACTCGAATCTGTTCAAAGGCGAATTGAATACCGTACTCCTCAAAGATCCGCTCCAGCGTCTCACGGTGGGCACATCCGGCGCAGCGGTAGTCCGACTGGACGTGGACGGCGACAAGATCGTATTTTTGTGAATCGGTGCGTTTTCTCAATTGCAGCAACTTTAGCAAAGACAAGCTATCCTTCCCACCCGACACCGCTACCACAATCCGGTCCCCATCCTCAATCATGCTATAGTGGCGAAGTGCCTTGTTGATCTTTTTGAGGAGGTAAAAAGCTAACCTGTCTTCCATTAACCGTCACCCTGATTTTTGAACTTCTCTTTACTTCTCTTTACGCCCTTTGCCACAAGACTTCAGACCGCACTTTGGAAAGTGCGGCTACTTCCACTACCTACCATTCACCGACCACTGACCACTTCCCACAGCTCTTGATGAATCAAACCATTTGTCGCTACCATCCCTTTACTGTCAAAGGTCCACAGTTGGCCATTTCTATCTGTAACCTTGCCGCCGGCCTCCTGAACCATTAAGGCACCTGCGGCCCAATCCCAGGGGGAGAGGTGGGATTCCCAGTAGCCGTCCAAGCGTCCGGCTGCAACGTAGGCCAGATCCAGCGCCGCTGAGCCACCCCGTCGTACCCCCTGAACCTTCGGCAGAACGCGATTGAATTCAGCCAGGTTGTTGTCAGGGATGGTCGCCCGCTTATAGGGGAAACCCGTGGCTACAAGGGCCTGGACCAGACGCTCCGTCTCCGAAACCCTGAGGGAACGATCATTGAGAGTTACGCCCCGACCCTTTTCGACGGCGAACAGCTCACCCCTCAGTGGATCGTACGTCACCCCTAAAATCGGATCGCCTCTGTACTGCAGAGCGACGGTCACACAGAAGGCAGGAAACCGGTGGGCGTAATTGACCGTTCCGTCCAGAGGATCGACGAGCCAGACATAATCGCTGCCCCGTTCCTCCCCTACCTTCTCCTCGGACAGGACGCTGTGCTCAGGATATCGGCTTCGGATAGTCTTAACAATGAACCGTTCGGAGGCCAGGTCGGCCTCCGTCACCAGATCGATCTCCGAGCTTTTGCTCCTCACCTCCACACCCTGCCCAAAATGGTCCAGGAGTATT